>SCVU01000035.1 GCA_004296785.1 Planctomycetota bacterium | reverse complement strand
CCGCACGCGAGCCCGTCGGCGCACGCGCGGTCGCAGACGCGGCACAGCGGCGGGAACAGCGAGTCGCACAGCTCGTCGAGCAGTCGCACGCACGCTTGGATGCGCGGCGCGCGCGGCGGTGGCGGGTCGGCGACCCAATTTCAGCCGCTCACTCGTCTCTCAGCCGCTCACTCGTCGTCGGCGAGCTCGGTCAGCTTCTCGCGCGCCGCCGGCGGCACGCGGCCCGGCGCCGGCAGGCCGAGCTCGAGGCGCAGCCGCGCGACGTAGCTCTGCACGGTGTCCTCGGCCGCCGACTGCACGTCGAACAGGTCGCCGACTTCGCGCGCGAGGCGCGTGTCGGTCTCGAAATCCAGCGGGTGCTGCGCGAGGTAGCGGCGCACGTACTTGCGGAACAGCCGCTTCGACCACCACCAGCCGAGCGCTTCGAGCGCGACGACGACGACCAGCAGCAGGCACACGCCGATCAGCGGGAAGCGCGGCGGCTCGCTCGGGGCCGGCTGGTAGTGCGCGAACAGCTGCGCGGCGAAACCCGCGACGAGGAACAGGAACCCGACGTGCACCTGCACGCGGTTGAAGATGTAGTCGTGGATCGAGTGCAGGCGCTTGGGCCGGCCGGCGAAATACTCCTCGACGAGCCGCCGCGGATGGCGGAACAGGATCGAGTTCGCGAGCAGCACCGCGCCGACGATGCACGACATCGAGCCGAGACCGGCCCAATCGAGCGCCGCGGTCTCGAACAAGCTCGCCGGAGGAAGCGTCGGGCTCGGCATCGATCGCGCGGGCAGCGTAGCAGATCGATCGGGCGCTTGTTCCGGACGCCCGCACCGCTAGACTCCGGCGCAGGAGGATTCGCTGATGCTGATCGCTGCTTACTCGCTGTGTGCCATCGCGTCGTTCATCTGCGCGGTGATCACCCTGATCAAGCTGTTCAAGGAGAAGGGACTGCTGCACGGCCTGCTCGGCATCGTGTGCTGGCTGTACGCGTTCATCTGGGGATGGATCAACGTGAAGAAGCACAACAGCATGGGCGTGATGCTCGGCTGGACCGCGGCGGTCGCCGGCACGACGATCTGCGGGATCCTGTACGCGGCGCAGATGGCGAAGCAGACCGCCTGACGCGGCGCCGCCTTCCGTGCCCGCCGCGCCGGCACGCTCGCCGCTCGCCGCGCTGCTGCGCCGGCGGCGCGTGTGCATCGCGCTCGCCGCGCTCGGCGCGGTGTTCTTCGCCGCCGCGCGCGCGGGGCTGATCCTGTGGCATTGCCCGCTGCTCGCGGCGACCGGCTGGCCGTGCCCGGGCTGCGGACTGACGCGCGCGACCGCCGAGCTCGCGACCGGTCACGTCGGCGCCGCGCTCGCGCGGCACGCGTTCGCGCCCATTGCGCTGCTGCTCGGCGCGCTCGTGTTGCTTGCAGCGGTGTTGCCCGCGGCGCCGCGCGAGCGCCTCGCGCACGCGGTCGAGCGCTGCGACCCGCGCGGCTGGACCTCGCTCGCGCTGCTGGTCGCGCTGTGCGCGTACTGGATCGCGCGCGGTCTCGCGTAGGCGACGCCCTTGTGCACGCGCGCTCGACCCACTACGAAGGGCGCCCCGAATTCCAGGAGCCACCATGACCAGCGTCAAAGCCATCGTCGCCAACAGCGCGACCACCTCGCTCGCCCCCGGCCGCATCGAGCGCCGCGACGTCGGACCGACCGACGTCGAGATCGAGATCCTCTACTGCGGTGTGTGCCACTCGGACCTCCACACCGCGCGCAACGAGTGGGCGGCGTGGCCGACGGTGTATCCGTGCGTGCCCGGTCACGAGATCGTCGGGCGCGTCGCGAAGGTCGGCAGCGCGGTGCGCAAGTTCAAGCTCGGCGACCCCGCCGCGGTCGGCTGCATGGTCGGCTCGTGCGGCAAGTGCGCGAGCTGCCGCGACGGGCTCGAGAACTACTGCGACGCGGGCGGCACCGTGTTCACGTACAACGCGCCCGACGCGCACGGCACCGCGCCGGTCACGTACGGCGGCTACTCGAAGCAGATCGTCGTCGACGAGAAGTTCGTGCTGCGCGTGCCGGCCAAGCTCGACCCGGCCGCCGCCGCGCCGCTGTTGTGCGCCGGCATCACGCTGTACTCGCCGCTGCGCCACTGGCGCGCGGGCCCGGGCAAGAAGGTCGGCATCGTCGGGCTCGGCGGCCTCGGCCACATGGGCGTCAAGCTGTCGCACGCGTTCGGCGCGCACACCGTGCTGTTCACGACCTCGGCGTCGAAGGTCGCCGACGGCAAGCGGCTCGGCGCGGACGAAGTCGTGCTGAGCCGCGACGCGGCGGCGATGGAGAAGCACGCGCGCAGCTTCGACCTGATCGTCGACACGGTCGCGGCCGCGCACGACCTCGACGCGCTGACGAATCTGCTGCGCCGCGACGGCACGCTCGTGCTGGTCGGTGCGCCCGAGCACCCGCACCCGTCGCCGGCGGTGTTCAACCTGCTGTTCGCGCGGCGCTCGATCGCCGGCAGCGGGATCGGCGGCATCGCGGAGACGCAGGAGATGCTCGACTTCTGCGCGGAGAAGGGCATCGCGTCGGACATCGAGCGGATCCGGCCCGACGGGATCAATGCGGCGTACGAGCGGATGCTGAAGGGCGACGTGAAGTACCGCTTCGTGATCGACATGAGCGCGCTGTGACGACCGGCGAGACGCGCGGGGCGCGCGCGCCCTAGAATGCGCGACTCGCCATGACCGACTCCTCCCCCGCCTCAGCCGTCCACAAGACCGCGCAGCTCGCGCGCCTCTCGATCGGTCCCGCCGAAGAGGCGCGCCTCGGCGCGCAGTTCGAGCGCATCCTCGGCGCGTTCCAATCGCTGTCGAAGCTCGACGTCGCCGACGTCCCCGAGACGACCGGCGGTCCGCGCCCGGCCGAGGCCGCGTTCGGCCGGCTGCGCGACGACGCGCCGCGCCCGTCGCTCGAGCGCGCGGCCGCGCTGGCGAACGCGCCGCAGCAGGACGGCGAGTTCTACCTCGTGCCGAAGACCGTCGGAGGTCCGACGTGAGCGCGCGCGCGCCGCAGGGCGTGCTCGAGCTCGCCGCCGACGTCCGCGCGCGCCGCACGAACGCGGTCGCCGCCGCCGAGCAAGCGCTCGCGCGCCTCGAGAAGAGCCGCGGCGCGCTGAACGCAGTGCTCGCGGTCGATCGCGACGGCGCGCTCGCGCGCGCGCGCGAGCTCGACCGCCGCAGCGCGAGCGGGACCGACGTCGGCCCGCTGGCCGGCGTGCCGTTCGCGCTGAAGGCGAACATGTGCCTCGCCGGCGTCGAGGCGAACTGCGCGAGCCGCGTGCTCGCCGGCTACAAGCCGCCGTACACCGCGACGTTCGTGCAGCGGCTGCTCGACGCGGGCGCGAACCCGATCGCGATCACGAACATGGACGAGTTCGCGATGGGCTCCTCCGGCGAGAACTCGGCCTACGGCACGACGAAGAATCCGTGGGACCTCGCGCGCACGCCGGGCGGCAGCTCGAGCGGTTCCGCCGCGCTGGTCGCGGCCGGCGTCGTGCCGTTCGCGCTCGGCTCCGACACCGGCGGCTCGGTGCGCCAGCCCGCGGCGCTGTCGAACCTCGCCGGCTACAAGCCGACCTACGGCCGCATCAGCCGCTACGGACTGATCGCGTTCGCGTCGTCGCTCGATCAAGTCAGCCCGTTCGCGCGCAGCGTCGCCGACGTCGAGCTCGTCACGCGCACGATGTGCGGCCACGACGAGCGCGACACGACCTCGCTGCCGGAGCCCGCGTTCGACGCGGCGCCCGACGCCGATTCGCTGCGCGGCCTGCGCATCGGCGTGCCCGACGAGTACTTCCCCGCGACGCTCGACGCCGCCGTGCGCGCGCGGACCGAGGAGGCGCTCGCGGTGCTCGAGCGCGCGGGCGCACAGCTCGTGCGCGTGTCGCTGCCGCACTCGGAGCACGCGATCGCGACGTACTACGTCGTCGCGACCGCCGAGGCCTCGAGCAACCTCGCGCGCTACGACGGCGTGCGCTACGGACCGCGCGCGGCCGGCGACGGCTCGCTGCAGTCGATGTACGCGGCGACGCGCGCGCAGGGCTTCGGCGACGAGGTCAAGCGGCGCATCCTGCTCGGCACGTACGTGCTGTCCTCGGGCTACTACGACGCGTGGTACCGGCGCGCGCTCAAGGTGCGCACGCTCCTGCTGCGCGATTTCGAGCGCGCGTTCGAGCGCTGCGACATCGTCGCGGGCCCGACCTCGCCGACCGCCGCGTTCAAGCTCGGCGAGAAGTCCGACGACCCGGTCGCGATGTATCTGTCCGACGTGCTGACCGTGCCGGCGAGCCTCGCGGGTCTGCCCGCGCTGTCGCTGCCGTGCGGCTTCGTCGCGGACGGCGCGAGCCGACTGCCGATCGGTCTGCAGTTGATCGGGCCGGCGCGCGCCGACGCGCGCGTGCTCGCGCTCGGCCGGCACTACCAGAAACTGACCGCATTCCACGGCGAGCTCGCACCGCTCGCGCACGAGGTGGCGGCGTGAGCACCACACCGGCAACGGTCGGATCCGCCGCGACCGCGCCCGACCCCGCGCGCTGGAAAGGCTGGATCCCGGTGATCGGCCTGGAGGTCCACTGCCAGCTCAAGACGCGCACGAAGCTCTTCTGCGGCTGCGAGTACCGCTTCGGCGCCGAGCCGAACACGCTGACCTGCGCGGTGTGCACCGCGCAGCCGGGCGCGCTGCCGGTGCTCAATCGCGAAGCGCTCGCGCTCGCGGTGCGCGCGGGCTTGGCACTCGGCGCCGAGATCGCGCCGTGGAGCAAGTTCGACCGCAAGAACTACTTCTACTGCGACCTGCCGAAGGGCTACCAGATCAGCCAGTTCGATCGCCCGTACTGCAAGGGCGGCGGCATCACGCTCGCGAACGGCCACCGCATCCGGCTGACGCGCATCCACCTCGAAGAAGACGCGGGCAAGGCGATCCACGACCGCGGCGCACAGACGCTCGTCGATCTCAATCGCGCCAGCGTGCCGCTGATCGAGTCGGTCACCGAGGCCGACGTGCGCAGTCCGGAGGAGGCACACGAGTACCTCGACCGGTTGAAGGAGATCCTGCAGTACGCCGGCGCGTCCGACTGCGACATGGAGAAGGGCTCGCTGCGCGTCGACGTCAACGTGTCCGTGCACCGGCCCGGTGAGCCGTGGCGCAAGCGCGTCGAGCTCAAGAACCTGAACTCGTTCCGCAACGTGTCGGCCGCGATCGAGCACGAGCTCGCGCGGCAGATCGCGATCTACGAGAGCAACGACCCGAGCCAGCAGGTCGTGCAGGAGACGCGCCTTTTCGACGCGCAGGCCGGCGTCACGCGCTCGATGCGCGGCAAGGAAGAGGCGCACGACTACCGCTACTTCCCCGAGCCGGACCTCTTGCCGATCGAGATCGACGCGGCGTTCCTCGCCGAGCAGCGCGCGGCGCTGGGCGAGTTGCCCGAGGCGAAGCGCGCGCGCTTCCAGAGCGAGCTCGGCCTGTCCGAGTACGACGCCGGCGTGCTGACCTCGTCGCCGGCGCTGTCGCGCTGGTTCGAGGAGTGCGCGCGGCTGTGCGGCAGTCCGAAGGACGCGGCGAACTGGATCCAGAACGAGATCCTGCGTGGGTTGTCGGCCGAGCAGCGGCCGGCCTCCGCGATCGCCGAGCTGCGCGTCACGCCGGCGGGGCTCGCGGAGCTGATCGGGCTCGCGCACAAGGGCACGCTGAACGTGCCCGGCGCGCGGCAGGTGCTGCGCGCGATGCTGGAGACCGGCAAGGGCGCCGCGGCGCTCGTGCAGGAGCTCGGGCTCGAACAGGTCAGCGACACCGGCGCGCTCGAGCAGTGGTGCCGCGAAGCGCTCGTCGGCAAGGACAAGGTCATCGCCGACGTGAAGGCCGGCAAGGAAAAGGCGATCGGCGCGCTGGTCGGCCCGGTGATGAAGGCATCGAAGGGCAAGGCGAACCCGCAGGTCGTGACCGAGATCCTGCTGCGGCTGGTCAAGGAACTGCCGTAGCGCGCGAGCGCGCGCTCGCGCTCACGGCAGCAGCGCGAGCGCGAACGGATTGCTCGCGACGACGACCTGACCGAGCGCGAGATCGAGCCCGACCCAGGCGTGATTCACGACGAGCCCGGCGAGCGCCGGATCCGCGCCCGCCGGCACGGTCATCGACGCAGCGGCGTAGCCGTGCGGGTCCAGCAAGCCGACCGCGCCGACGATCAGCGAGTTCGGACTCGCGAGCAGACCGAGCAGATAGCCGTCGAGCACGAGCGGCACGTGCACGCCGTCGACGTCGAACCCCGGCGCGGTGCCGCTCGTCGATCCGATCAGCACGTGCAGGTCCCCCGCCTGCGCGGCGCCGCCGCACAGATCGAAGTCGACACTCGATCCGTTCGAAAGCGACGCGGAACCCACGCTGCTCGTGAGGAGCGGCAGGTCGTAGGCCTCGACGAGCACGTCGCGCGACGACGACGGAGCCTGCGCGTGACCGACGACCCAGGCTCGCCCGCCTGCCGGCGCGACCAGTGCAACTCGCCCGCTGGCCTCGCCGCCGCCGGCGGCGGGGAACGCGCGCTTCCACAGCAGCGCGCCGGATCCCGCGTCGCGCGCGAATGCGATGAGCTGACCACCGACGAGCGTCGAGCCCGTGCACGTCAAGCGCGAGCCATCGGGCTCGACCGCGATCGAACTCACGAACTCGGGCACCGGGACGTTCCACGCCGTCGCGCCGTCCGCGGTCTCGATCGCCTGGATGTGACCGCCGACGCCGGGCAGGCTCCAGCCGCTGCCGCCGACGTACGCGCGCTGGCCGTCGGCGCTGAGCGCGAGCGCGTTCGGGAACGGCGAGACCACGCCCGGGTCGCAGCGCGCGTTCCACTGCGGCGATCCGCTGCTCGCGTCGAAGCACGTGAGCATCCAGCCGAACGGCGTGTGCGTGACCGCGTAGATGCGCGCTCCCGCCGCGTCGAGCGCCAGACCGCGCAAGTGGTCCGTGTTCCCCGACTGCGAGCCGCCGAGCGAATCGACGTGGCGCAGCCACGCGACGGATCCCGTCGCCGCGTCGAGCGCAGCGACGAAGCCGTTCCAGTCGGACGACGCGTCGACGGTGCCGGCGCAGTACACGCGCGTCCCGTCGGGCGACGCCGCGGCGTACATCGGTCCGTCGGCGGACGGGAGCGAGCTGAGCCACAACTGCGCGCCGGTCGCCGCGTCGAATGCGCGCGCGCGCATCCACCACGCGAGGTCGGAGCCCTGACCGACGGCGTAGACGCGCGTCGCGTCCGGCGCCGCGACGAGCGCGTGCGTGACCAGCTCGAACGGTTGGCCGAGCTCGGCCGCCTTCCACAGCAGGTGCCCGTCGCTCGCGTCGAACGCCTCGACGAACGCCCGGTACACCGCGAGAATGCGGACGCGTCCGCCGATGAACGCGCGCAGTCCCACGGCATCCGCGCAAGCCGTCGTGGGCTCGAATGTCGTGGACTCGATGCGATGGGTTCCGTCGGCACCGCCGAGCGCGGTCCACAGTGGCTGCCCGGTGCTCGAGTCGAACGCGGTGAGCTCCGCTGCACCGAACTCGGCGTCGAACCACGAAAGCTCCGGCGCGGCGCTCGTCGCGCTCGCGTGCGCATAGACCCGCGCCCCGTCCGCGGACAGGAACGCACCGGTCGTGAACTCCTGTGCCGAGCCGACGAGATCGAACGAATTCGAGCCGAGCAGCGCACCGCCGTGCGGATCGATCGACAGCAGCGTCGAATCGTTGGCGGTCGCGGCTTTCGACGTGCGTCCGACGAGGAGCAGATCGCCGGCCGTCGGACCGCTGACGAGCCCGACCCCGGCCTCGCCAAACCCATAGGGTTGGCCGTACGCGAGCGTCCACTGCTGCGCTCCACTCGGCGCGCCGTACGAGGCCCCGAGCCAGACCGACGGCTTCGCGAGCGGCCGCTGCGCGCCGGTCACGAACACGCGCGATCCGTCGGGCGACAGCGCCACCTGCGCCGCGTCGACTTCGGCGGCCGACGTCACGCCGAGCGCGCGCTCCCACTGGATCGCTCCCGCCGCGTCGAGCGCGACGGTGCGCAGCGTGTGGAACGGGAACTGGCCGCTCGTCCCCGCGGGTCCCGCGGCGACGATCCGCGCTCCGTCCGGCGACAGCGCGAGGTCGAGCGCCCTGAAATTGGTGACGGCCGCTTTCCATGCCTGTGTTCCGTCGGCGACGCGGAGGCTCACGACCGCGGCGCTCGCGTGGTTGCCCGCCAGGTACGCGAACTCACCCGACGGTGACACGGTGATCGCATGTCCGCCGGTAACGCTGTTCACGGGACTGTTCACCGTCGTGTTCCACAGGATGGCGCCGTCGGCCGCGGCGAGCGCCCACGCTCGCGACGTGTGCGAGATCGGCAAGAACTGGTTGCCGCCGATCAGAACGCGCGACGCGTCCGGCGTCACCGCGATCGAGTGACCCGCTTCGTTGCCCGCCGGCACGCTGGTGATCTGCCAGAGGCGCACACCGGTCGCGACGTCGTACGCGGCCGCCAGCATCCGCGGTGGATTGAACGACGCGTCGGTGCCCGTGACGAACGCGCGCGCGCCGTCCGGGCTCGTCGAAATCGCGGCCCACCGCGTGTTCGCGTGGTCGCAGGGCGCGGACCACGCGAGCTGACCGGTCGCGGCGTCGTACGCGAGCACGATTCCGGTCGCCACGAACGACGGCGACGTCAGTCCGCCCGCGCTGCCGGCGACGAGCACGAGCGCCGCGGCGGAACTCGCGCAGATGGCGGCCGCCTCGTCGCGCCCGCCGAGGGTGCTGTCGAAGCTGCGCTGCCACAGCGTCTGCCCGGACGGAACGTGCACCGCGTACGTCGCGATGTCCGTGAGGGTGTTCGCGAGCCCGTTGACGGTGCAGGCGACGAACGCCACGTCGCCCGCGCGAGCGACGTCGACCGGCGCCTGGTTCCCGTGCATCTGCGCGTCGTGCTGCACCGACCACGCGAGCTGCACCGGCCCCACGTCCTGCGGCGCGGCCGCCGCGACGGGAGTCGCGACGAGGGTGACCAACGCAGCGAGCCGCCGGCTCATGCTCACGGCGCCAGCGTCAGTTGGAACGGATTGCTCGCGACGACGACCTGACCGAGCGCGAGATCGAGCCCGACCCAGGCGTGGTTCACCTCGAGCCACATGAGCGACGGATCGGCGCTCACCGGCACCGTCATGAACGCCTCGCCGTGTCCGTGCGCGTCGAGCACCCCGACCGAACCTGCGATCCACGTGTTCGGGTTCGCGAGCAACAGCAGCGAGTACGCATCGAGCTGGAGCGGAACGTGCACGCCGTCGACGTCGAAGCCCGGCGTCGTCCCGCTCGTCGTGCCGAGCAGCACGTACAGATCCCCGGCGCTCTGCGTGCCTCCGCACATGTCGAAGTCGACCGCGGCGCCGTAGCTGAGCGACGCCCACCACGTGCTGCTCGTCAAGCGCGGCAGCGTGTACGCGTGCAGGAACGCACCCGTTGCCCCCGTGGCCGGATCGGACTTCGCTCCCGCCGCGTACAAGCGTCCGCCGACCGGATCGAGGCACACGTCGTGACCGCTCGCCGAGCCGTCGGGCAGCTGCAGCAAGTGCGCCCACACCTTCGCGCCGGTGCCGCTGTCGCACGCGGCGATGGTCGCGGCTCCGCTCCCGTACCCGATCGCGTAGACCTTCGAACCGTCCGGGTCGACGCGCATCGAGCTCAGGGATCCGGAGCTCGACGGCGGGAAAGTCCACAGCGGCACGCCGCTCGACGCGGCGAGTCCATGGAGCTGCCAGAACGATCCTGCGCCGACGTACTGCCCCCCCGCGAACACGCGCGTCCCGTCCGGCGCGACCTCGAGCTCGCGGCCGAAGAACTTGAACGAGCCGTCGCCGAGCGCACTGCTCCACGTGCTCGCGCCGCTCGCGGGATCGAGCGCGTCGACGTACATCCGCGCGGGCGCTCCGACGGGCGCGCGATCGGACAGCGCGTACAGTACCGCGCCGAGCGGATCGAACGCGAGCGCGACCGCCGCGTCGCTGTTGAGCGCCTGACTCCCCGGCGTGCTGTCGAACACGCGCATCCACACGACGGCGCCGCTCGACGCGTCGAGCGCGTACACGATGCCGTCGTAGTCGGTGCTCACCGGGCCGCGCTGCCCCGCGACGTAGACGCGCGCGCCGTCCGGCGAACACGCGACGTCCATGGTGACGTTGCGCGCCGGCAGCGATTCCAGCCACTGCTCGGCGCCGCTCGCTGCGTCGAACGCGCGCACGCGCATCGCGGACTCCCCGCTGAAGCCCGCGCCGACGCTGAACACGCGCGCGCCGTCCGGCGCGACTGCGAGCGCGTCCGTCCACGCATCGCCGGACGCGCCGACACCGCGCGCGAGCCACGCGAGCGAACCGTCGGCCGCATCGAACGCCGCGGCGAACGACGTCTTGTCGCGGCTGCCCCCCACGTAAAGGCGGTTGCCGTCCGGCGCGAGCACGCAGTCGCGCGCCGTGCAGGTGAACACGTACGTCGACGCGCCGATCGGGAAGCCCTCGGAGCTTGCGAGCTTGCGCTCCCACGCGACCGCGCCACCGTCCGTCGATTGCGCTCGAACGACGACCTGCGCGGATTCGACGTCGTGACCCGCGTTCGTCGTGAACGCGCCGTAGACGTTGATCGCGGCGTAGTGCCGCGCAGCGTCGGGCGAAAGCGCCGTCCGCGAGATCGCGATCTCGCCGGGTTGCGGCGCGTCGAGCGCCGCAACCGACAGCGCGGCGCCCGTCGCGTCGGAGAGTCGCACGACGGTCGCGTCGTTGGCGCTCGCACCCGTGCTCGTACGACCGATCGCGAGCAGCTCGCCCGGCGCGGCGGCCGAGGTGATCGCGCGCCCTTGCTCGGCGGCCCCGCTCGAGGCCGGGTGTTCGTACGTCCACTGCGGTGCACCCGTGGCCGCGTCGAACGCGCCCGTGACCCACACCGTGGAGGCCCCAGCGGGTGAGCTCGTGCCGGTTGCACAGACGCGCGCGCCGTCGGCACAGAGCACGAGCTCGCCCGCCGGCTCGACCATGTAGGGGCCCGGAGTCCCGAGATCGCGCTGCCACTCGATCGCACCCGCGTCCGTCACGGCGAGCACGCGCGCGACGTAGCCGCCATCCGACGGCATGCGGCCGAGCGCGTACACGTGCGCGCCGTCCGCGCTGATCGCGACGTCGCGGCCCGAGAAGCCGGCGACGTTCACCGACCACTGCAGCTGTCCGGTCGCCGTGCGGTACTTCAGCACGCTCGCCGACACGTCGCCTCCGACGACGTAGAGGAATTGCCCGGACGGCGAGAGCGCGAGCGCCGGCCCGCCGGCGCCGTAGGTCGAGCCCGCCAGGAAGAGCTGATCCCACAGCGCCGCACCGTCGGCGACCGACAGCGCCCACGTGCGCGTGTGGATCCCGAAGTTGTCGTGCACGCCGCTCACGTAGACGCGCTGGCCGTCGGGTGCGAACGCGAGCGCGCGGCCCAGCGCGAACGCAGGCGCGGCGAAGGCGACGCTCCACGCGGCCGCGCCGGTGCCGGCGTCGAAAGCTTCGCACAGCATCCGCTTGTCGTTGCTGAGGCCGCTCGCGCCCGTCGCGATCACGCGCGCGCCGTTCGGCGTAGCGCCGACGTCCGCGTAGCTCGTGTCCGGCGCCGACGACACCTGCGACCAGGCGAGGCTGCCGCTCGACGCCGTGTAGGCGAGCAACAGCGCGTGCTGCCGCCACTGCGTGCCGACCAGCTCGGTCGCGTAGCCGGCGACGTAGACGAGCGACCCGTCGGTGCTGAGCGCGATCGAACTCGGGCGGTCGTCGTGCTTCCAAGGGCCGTCGTATGGCGCCTGCCACAACAGCGCCCCCGTCGGCACGTGCAGCGCGCACGTCCAGACGTCGCACGCGTTCGGCGTCGTCCACTCGCTGCCGTTCGCGACGCTCGTCAGGTACAGCACGTCGCCGGCGCGCACCGCATCGACCGGCGTCTGGTTGGCCGAGAGCGCAACGGGCTCGACCGACGACCACGCGAGCTCGACGGGGCCGTCGATCTGGGCGCGCGCGGCGGGCGCGAGCGCGGCGAGGAGCGAAGCGACGAGCAGACGGCGAGCGAGGCGCATGCGGATTCTCCCGGGGCCCTGCGGCATGACTCGCCGCGGGCGCGAGCGACTCGATGCTCGCCGCACGCGCCGAACCTGTCAACGCCGGGGCGCGGCGGCGTGCTAGCTTGGCGGCGGATGCCGATCGATCCGCCCCTCTTCGAGCAGCACTGCAAGCCGCTCGGCCCGGAGCACGCGCTCGATCGCGCGGCGGCCGACGCGCTGCTCGCGCGGCTCGACGCGGGCTGGCGCATCGAGGCCGATGCGCACGGCGTGGCGCAGCTCGCGCGCGACTTCCGCTTCCCCGACTTCTACCGCACGCTGAGCTTCGTCAACGCGCTCGCGCACGTCGCGAACGCGCAGGACCACCATCCGGAGCTCGTCGTCGGCTACGGCCGCTGCGCGGTGCGCTGGTCGACGCACTCCGCGCACGGTCTGACGCTGAACGACTTCGTGTGCGCGGCGCGCGTCGAGCGGCTCCCGCGCTGAGCGCCGCGCGCGCGCCGCTCGCTACAGCAGCTTGACCTCGATCGGATTGCTCACCGCGACGATCGCGAGCGTCTGCGCATCGAACACGAGGTACGCGTGGTGCCCGACGAGTCCCGACAGCGCGGGGTCGCTCCCCTGCGGCAGGCGGAACTTGGCGGTGCGGTGCGCGTGCGCATCGAACTGACCGAGCGAATCCGGCAGCACCGGCGAGTTCGGGACCTGCGCCGTGAACAGCGTGTACGCATCGACGTTGAGCGGCAGCAACAGGCTGCCGAGCTGGAATCCCGGCGCGGTCCCGCTCGTCGTGCCGACGATCCACGCGATGTCGTTCGCGTACGCGGCGCCCGGCGCGAGGTCGAACCTCTGCTCGCCGCCGGCGGCCAACGAGATCGCGCTCGGCGTGCCGACGAGCTCGGGGAGCGCGAGGCCGAGCGCGACGAAGTCGTAGCTGGTCAGCGGATGCGGGCTCGTGCCGACTGCGTACTGCTGCTTGCCGTCGGGGTGCAGCAGCAAGCGGCACGGGGCGCCCGAGCTGCCGGTGGAGTTCGAGAGCTCGGCAAACCACAGCGGGGTCGCGGTCGCGACGTCGTAGGCGCCGCTCGCGAAGCGCCCGAACGCCGTGCTCGCGGACGCGAGCGTGCTGCCGCCGGCGTAGAGCTTCGACCCCGTCGCATCGAACGCCAGCGCCGCGAGGTACGCCGGCGTGGCCGGATGGGCCGCGTGCGCGAGCGCCTGATTCCACAACACCTGTCCGGTCGCCGCCGCGTACAGCGCGACGCGCCATCCGTGCGCCAGCGGGTCGGAGAATCCGACCGCGACGCGCTGGTGGTCCGGCGCGAGCGCGAGCTGCACCGGCGCGCCGCTTTCATACTGCGTCAGGCTCGACCACGACTGCTGCCCCGTCGCTGCATCGAGCTTGCGCACGCGCACGTACACCGGTCCGGGCAGCGTCACGCGGGTGAGCTCGAGGGTGTAGATCGCGCCGCCGTCGGCGCTGACCGCGCACTGGACGAGCGCCTGGATCGTCTCGCCGGCGCTCGCCGCCAGCGTCGCCGTCCATTGCGGCGCGCCGGTCAGAGCTTCGCGGCGCTCGACGTCGATGCGCGGCGGCGTGCTGCTCGCCGAGTACGCGACGGCGTAGTGCGAGCTGCCCGGAATCGCGGCGAGGCGCGGGCGCCAGCCGTACACGCCGGCGTCCGCCACCAACGGGCCGTAGGTCGCGGCGAGCGCGGCGCCGGTCGCTGCGTCGAACGCATGCACTTGTAGCGCGCGCGGCGGCTTCGCGATCGAGCTGGCGAGGACGATCGCGTTCGCGTCGACGAGCGCGAGCTCCGCGCTCGCGTAGTCGGCCGGCAGGCCGAACGAGGTCTGCTCCCACAGCGTCGCGCCGCTCGCGCCGTCGAGCGCGCGCACGGCCGGGATGACGTTCGAGCCGTTGACGTAGGGCTCGCGGCTCGTGATCGCGAACACGCGCTGCTCGTCCGCCGCGAGCGCGCGGTCGAGCTGCGAGCCGAACCACTGGAACGACTCCAGGTCGAAGCTGCGCGTCCACGCGTTCGCGCCGTCGGCGGTCGCGAGCCCGCGCAGCGTCGCGCGCAAGCGCGGCTGGAGCGTCGTCGTCGCCGCGTACATGCGCGCTCCGTCCGGCGCGAGCACCGCGTCGCCGCTCTGCTGCCACTTGCTCCCCTCCGTCGCCGTGTCGTGCACGCTCGCCAGCGCGCCCGAAGCACCGACGAACGCGTAGCGCACGGCGTCGTGGCTCGGAGGCTGTGCGCGCCGCCTGCCGACCACGAGCAGGCGGTCGTGGCTCGCCGCGTATGCGGCGGCCGACGCCCCCTGTTCGATGCCCGCCACACTCGTCGACCACAACGGCGCGCCGCTCTGCTGGTCCAGCTTGCGCACGCGCAGGCTCGAGTTCGCCGTGTACTGCGTCACCGCGATGCCGTAGACGCCGCCGTCGGACGCGACGTGCAGCGCGCACGGGCCGACCTCCGCTGCCAGGGGTTCGGAATCGGCCCACAGCGGTTGGAGATTCGCGGCGTAGCAGCTCAGGCGCGGCCCGCTGCTCTGCGTCGGCGTGTAGGTGTAGAGGCGCGCGCCGGTCGGGTCCGCCTCGATCGACGTCGGGGGCCAGTCGTTGGGATGCAGCTGAGCGGTCGCGACTTGATTGCCGTTGACGATGTCGAACGCGCCGAGCACGCCGTTGCCGATGTACGTGTAGGCCGCGATCTGGGTGAACGCCGCCGGCGCCGACTCCGCGACCGACTTGGACCAGATCACCGCGCCGCTCGACGCAGCGAGCGCTTCGATCCGACGGAAGCCGCCGTGGTAGACGCGCGTGCCGGACGCATCGACCGCGAGACTCAGCGCCGGCGCCGAGTGCGACAGGACGTCCTCCGCGCTGCGCGACCAAAGTTCTGCACCGGTCGCGGCATCGAAACAGGCGACGCCCAGGATCTGCGTCGTGCTGGAACCGTCGCGGACTCCACCCGCGTAGACGCGCTGCGCGTCCGACGCGAGCGCGAGCGCATCGAAGTGCGTCTTCGCAACCGCGGTGCTCGCGGTCCAGCGCACGCTGCCGTTCGCGGCATCGATGCACGTGAGCGCGCCGTGCGACGTCGACGTCTGTGGCGCGCTGATGCTGTGCGCGACGAACAGGAGCTGCGCATCCGCGGAGAGCGCGCAAGCGACGCGCTCGGACGACTGCACCTCATGCGCGGTCGGCAAACTGAGTTCCCAGATCGCGGCGCCGGCGCCGCCGATCTCTCGCGCCGCGACGAGCAGCCGCGGCCCCTGTGCGCCGTGGAACGAGTAGCCGGCGCAGTAGCTGGTGCCGCCGTGCTCGGCGATCGCGCGGAACCCATCGGTCAGCGGTCCCTGCTCGTCGATGCGCTGTTGCCAACTGAGTTCGGCCGGCCCGGTCAGCGCGACCTGGTCCTGCGCGGCGAGCGCGGCGCTCGATGCGAGCGCGGCCCACGCGAGCGCGGCGAGCGCGAGTCCTGAGTTGCGAGGCGAGCGGAACGAGCGCAGCAGCAGCTTGGACACGGTCAAGGCTCCGATGCGGGGCGCTCCTCGCGCGCGGCCCGCGTTAGGCGGCGGCGCAGCGAGCGCGCCGTCGTCAGGAGGGACAGGATCCTCGGGCGCAGCGCGCTTCGTGCGAGGGCGAAGGCACTGCGCCCGTTGTAGCGCGCGAGCAGTGGCATGTAACCCGGGCGTTCGAATCGCGCGTCCGTCCGCGCTCGCGCGCTCGCGCGCTCGCGCGCCGGCGCCGGCGCCGGCGCACCCCGCCGCGTGCTAGGTTGGACGCGATGTCCGCCGATCCAAGACTCGCCGCGCTCAGCGCCGCGCGCGACCGCGTGCCGATCGCCGAACTCGTCGACCTCGGCGCGCTCGAGCGCGAGCGCGGCCGCGCGCTCACCCCGGCCGAACTGCGCGGCGCGCTGCCGCGCGGCTGGGTGCCCGACGAGACCGACGCGGGCTACGCGCGGCGCGACGGCCGGCTCTTGTTCTCCGACGGCTGGATCCTCGTCACCGCGCTCGTGACGTTCGGCTGCATCGGCCTGTTCTTCCTGTGGTCGGCGATGCCGCGCGGTTGGAGCGGCGTCGCGCGCTTCGGCATGCTCGTCGGCGGCGTCGTGCTCGTCGGCGGGCTCGTCGCGCCGCGGATCACGCGCGCGCTGCAGCGGCGCTGAGCGGGCTCGGCGACGTTCCGGTCGCCCGCGATCCTGCAGGCGAGCCCGCACCCTCAGGGCACGAAACCGACCGCGACCTCGTTGCTCGCGAGTTCGACCGCGAGCGTCGTCTTGTCGATCACGACGTATGCGTGGTGCGCGACGAGCCCGACAAGCGCGGGGTCGCTTGCGGGCGGCAGCACGAAGCGCGCGCTGCGGTGCGCGATCGTGCTGAGCTGGCCCAGCGAATCCGGCAGCACTCCCGAGTTCGGATTCGCGAGCGCGAACTGGAAGTACGCATCGGGATTCAGCGGCAGCAGCAGGCTCCCGATCGCGAGGCCGGGCGCTGTTCCGCTGGCCGTGCCGAGCAGCAGCGCGAAGTCGAGCGCGTGCGCGGCGCCCGGCGCGAGATCGAAGTCCTGCGCGCCGCCGCTCGACAGCGAGATCTCCGCGGGAATGCCGACGAGCGCCGGCAGGTCGTACGCGAGCACGACGACATCGGAGCCGGTCGCGGCGAGCGGCGACGAGCCGATCTGGTAGAGGCGCTTGCCATCGGGATCGGGGACGAGCACACAAGTGTCGGCGGCGAACGGCTGCATCACGCCGCTGCCGTAGCGCGCGTGCCAGAGCTCGGCGCCGCTCGCGGCGAATACGGCGGTCGCTTGCGTACTCGCGCCTGGATTCGCGCCGACGTAGAGCTTGGAGCTGGTGGCATCCCAGCGGATCGTGCGCGCCGTGCCGCCGATCGGCGGCACGGGCGCGTCGACGTCGAGCTGTCCTGTCGACGCGTCGAGCACGCGCAGGTGCGGACTGCCCGAGGAGAGATCCACGTCGAGGCAAGCGACGCGCCGCTCGTCGCGGTCGAATTGCAACTCTCCCGACAGCAGACCGACCGCCGGCACCTCAACGTGCCACTGCAGGAGTCCGGTCGCCGTGTCGACGGACTCGAATCGATCGGTCGCGCTGAGGAGCGGAGCGGTGCACTTGAGCGCGACGCGGCGGCCCAAGGCCCCCGTCGCCGCATCGTCGAGCGCGAACACTGGCTGGCCCGTGGCAGTGACGGGCACGTGCGCCCAGACCAGCGCGCCATCGGCCGCGCGACGGCGCTGGAGCCGCGCGCCCGTGTCATCGGACCATCCGTGGATGACGTCGTTGCTGCCTTCGACGCCCAGCACGACGTGGCGCTGGCCGGGACCGACGCGCGGAGCCAGCTCCAGCTTCCAACGGATCGCGCCGCTCGAAGCGTCGATCGCGTGCAGGAGCGAGTTCGCGGTCCCCTTGTGCGCGCCGACGTAGAGCGTCGCGCCGTCCGAGGAGAGCGCGCACTCGGCTCCCGCGGCGTCCGCGAGCGCAACTGACCAGAGCTCCGCACCCGTCGCTATGTCCAGCGCGTGGAGCGTGCTCGGCGCGGCATTGAAGCCGAACTCGACGAGTGCGTACGCTCGCCCCGACGTCGGATCTACCGCGAACATCCGCTGAGCGACCGTCCATGCCTCGGCGTAGAAGCTCCCGTCCGTGATCGCATGGGACCAGAGCACGCTTCCGTCTACCGTCGACAGCGCCTGCACGAGCGCCGTGTCACGCAGCCAGTGGTCCTCGTTCGACGCGACGAGGATCCGATCGCTCGCACCGAGCACCGCGTCGTAAGCGACCTGATCGAGCGAACCCTGCGTCGCCGTGTCGTGCGAACCGAGCGCGGCGCCGGTCGCTGCATCGAAGCGCAGCAGCCGCGCGTCGGAGTCTCCGACTTGCGGTTGCGACTTGCCGACGATCTGCACCGCTCCACTCGCGACGACGAGCGGCAGCGCGCTCGCCAACGGTTGCGGCACGAGCGTTGACCACTGCCGCGTGCCGGTCGCAAGGTCGGTGCGGTGCACGCGCGTGTCGCCGCTGGTTCGCGCCGCCGTCCAGCACACGGCTGCTCCGTCGAATGCGAGCCGACCGGGCACGACGATGTCGCCGGCCACCGCGTCGTCGTCGTTCCACAGCCACTGCACCTGCGCCGAGACCCGCGTGAGACGCGCGACCTTGTCGGTGCGGAAGAGTGCGAGCACCGATCCGTCCGCGGCCAGCCGCAGATCGGTCATCGCGATCGCGTCTTGATCCACGTAGAACGCGAGCACGGTACCCGACGCCGCGTCCAGCTTCAGCACGCCGCGGCCGCTGGCACCGTTCCCTGCGTAGACGAATGCGCCGGTCGGATCGACGGCAGCGGCCACGGTGCCTTCCATGAGAAGGCCCAGTCGCGTCAAGAGGCGTGTCCGGATTGTTGCCGGTCGTGACCGGCGCTGGTCGTGAGGGACTCGATCCGCGCGCGCCGTGCACCTTGAGTCGCAG
>SCVU01000271.1 GCA_004296785.1 Planctomycetota bacterium | reverse complement strand
CCGATCCGCAGCGCGCGCTGCTCGCGCTCGCGTCCGCGCACCGCGCGAAGCTGACCTGCCCGGTGATCGCGATCACCGGCTCGGCCGGCAAGACGACCACGAAGAACATGCTGCACGCGCTGCTCGAGCCGAGCCTGCGCGTCGTCGCCTCCGAGAAGTCGTTCAACAACGACATCGGCGTGCCGCTGACGCTGCTGCGCGCGGACGAGCGGACCGAGGCGCTGATCGTCGAGGTCGGCACGAACGCGCCGGGCGAGATCGCCGCGCTCGCGGCCGTCGTGCGCCCGACGATCGCGATCGTCACCGGCATCGGACACGCGCACCTCGAGAAGCTCGGCTCGGTCGAGGGCGTCGCGCGCGAGAAGTCGGCGCTGCTCTCGGCGCTCGAGCCGCGCGGTCTGGCGATCCTGAACGCCGACTGCCGGCAGCTGCCGATCCTGCGCCGCGCGCTCTCCTCGCGCGTCGTGACGTGCAGCGTGCAGGGCGACGCCGACCTCGTCGCGCGCGAGCTGCTGTTCCACTCGGTGGCGACGAGCTTCCAGCTCGGCCCGCTGCGCGTGACGCTGCCGCTGCTCGGCACGCACAACGTCTCGAACCTGCTGCTCGCGATCGCCGCGTGCCAGGAGCTCGGGCTCGGTCTCGACGAGCTGCTGCCGCGCATCGCGTGCCTGCGCGGCGGCAAGCAGCGCCTGGAGCGGCGCGAGCTCGCGGGCATCACGCTGATCGACGACGCGTACAACGCGAACCCCGAGTCGATGCGCGCCGCGATGCGCGTGCTCGAAGGGCTGCACGGCTACCGCCGGCGCGTGTTCGTGCTCGGCGACATGCTCGAGCTCGGGCCCAGCGCGGCGGAACTGCACCACGCGGTCGGCGCGGAGATCGCCGCGCGCAACATCGATCTGCTCGTGCTGGTCGGCGAGCTCGCCAAGGCCGCCGGCGCCGGCGCGCTCGAGGCGGGCATGCCGCCCGCGCGCGTCGTGCACTACTCCGACACGGTCGCGGCGGCGCAGCAGCTCGGTGAGCGGCTCGCGCGCGGCGACGTCGTGCTGCTCAAGGCGAGCCGCGCGATGCGCTTCGAGCGCATCGTCGACGCACTCGGCGCTGCGCTCGGCGACGCGGCGCGCGGCGACGCCGGTGCGAGCTCGAGCGGCGGCGGCGGCAGCGGCATGCCGCTGCTGCGGGAGGTGTGCTCGCTGTGATCCCCGCGCTGTTCGAGACCTTCGGCGACGTGCGCCTGTTCGGGTACATCTCGTTCCGCATGGCGATGGCGGCGCTGTTCGCGTTCGCGTTCGCGCTGTGGTGGGGGCGCCCGGTGATCGCGTGGCTGCGCGCGAAGAAGCTCGGCGAGGACGTCTCGAAGGTCGGCAGCTCCGAGCTCGCCGCGAAGGCCGAGGCCGCCGGCAAGAAGGGCACGCCGACGATGGGCGGCAGCTTCCTGATCGCCGCGCTGCTCGCCTCGGTGCTGCTGTGGGCGCGCATCGACAACGTGCACGTGATGCTCGGCGTGTTCCTGACCGCCGGCCTGGGCGCGGTCGGCTTCATCGACGACTGGGTCAAGCTCACGGTGCCCGGCAAGAAGGGCATCGAGCCGGCCGAGAAGATGATCGGCCTGTCGGTCGTCGCGCTCGCGGTGCTCGGGCTGCTCGCGTGGTACGCGCGGATGAACGGGCGCGACACGCTGCTGTCGCTGTACCCGCCGTTCTTCAAGCAGCTCGTCGTCCCGCTCGGCTCCGCGGGCCTGCTCGGCGCGCTCGCGTTCGTCGGCTTCGCGTGGCTCGTGATCGTCGGTTCGGCCAACGCGGTCAACATCACCGACGGGCTCGACGGGCTCGCGGCCGGCTGCATGGTGATCGTCGGCCTGTCGCTGTCGATCTTCTGCTACGTGACCGGCCGCGCGGACTGGTCGGCGTACCTCGACATCCCGCACGTGACGGCGGCGTCGGAGATGGCGGTCGTCGGCGCGGCCGTGTGCGGCGCGTGCCTGGGCTTCCTGTGGTTCAACGCGCACCCGGCCGACGTGTTCATGGGCGACTCTGGCTCGCTGCCGCTCGGCGGACTGATGGGCTGGATGGCCGTCGTCGCGAAGCAGGAGCTCGTGCTGCCGCTGATCGCGCTCGTGTTCGTGCTCGACCTCTCGACGAGCTGGCTGCAGACGTCGTGGTTCAAGCACACGAAGCGCAAGTACGGCGAGGGCCGGCGCATTTTCACGCAGGCGCCGATCCACAACGGACTGTGGCTCAAGGGCGGCGTGTTCACGCCCGGCGCGCGTCCGTGGCACGAGGTCAAGGTCGTGATCCGCTTCTGGATCATCGCGGCGCTGGGCGCGATGGGAAGCCTGGCCCTGCTCAAGGTGCGCTGATGGCACGCGCACGAGCTCACGGGACGAAGCGCGGCGCGCTGGCCGCCGGTTTGCGCCAGCTCAGCTTCGAGGATCTCGCGCGCCGCGTCGCGTCGAGCGCGCAGGGACCCGATCCGTCGGTGTACGCGAACGCGCTGTTCGGCGTCGTGCTCGCTCTGATGGCGATCGGCTTCCTCGTGCAGGCGAGCCACGCCGCGACGATCCAGGGCGTCGACGACTACCACGGCGAGCTCGTGTCGCAGGCGCTGTTCCGCGTCGGCGGCATCGCGGCGCTCGCGGTCGGCTACCGCTTCGGACCGAGCGGCGTGCGGCGCTTCCTGCCGCTGTTGATGGTCGCCGCGTGCCTGATGCTGATCGCGGTGTACGTGCCCGGCCTGCGCGCCGAGGTCAACGGCTCCAAGCGCTGGCTCAAGCTCGGCGCGCTGACGTTCCAGCCGTCCGAGGTCGCGCGCGTCGTGCTCGTGCTGTGGGTCGCCGATCGCTGCACGCGCTTGGGCGAGTCGCTGCAGGGCTTCCGCCGCGGCGTGCTGCCGATGCTGCTGGCGAGCTTCGTGTTCTTCGGCCTCGTGCTCGGCGAGACCGACCTCGGCGGTTCGCTGCTGCTCTTGTTGTGCGCGCTGATGGTGATGTGGGTCGGCGGCGCGCAGTTCCGCAGCGTCGCCGTGCCCGCGATCGTCGTCGGCGGCGGCGCGATCGCCGGGCTGGCCGCGTTCATCCCGTACGTGCGCCACCGCATCGCGGTGTTCTTCCACCAGGCGCAGAACGACCAGGTCTCCGACACCTACAACGCGATCGCGCACGGCGGTCCGCTCGGCGTCGGCATCGGCAACGGTCCGTTCCGCAACGCGGGCGTGCCGTACCTCGACTCCGACTACGTGTTCGCGCAGCTCGGCGAGGAGCTCGGCGTGTTCGGCATGTTCGTCGTCCTCGGCCTCGCGCTCTCGTTCATGTGGTTCGCGCTGCGCCTCGTGCTGTCGCTGCGCGATCGCTACGACGGCCTGTGCGCGTTCGGTTTGCTCATCTCCGTCTGTCTGCAGGGCATGATCCACTGCCAGGTCGTCGCGCGACTCGCGCCGTCGAAAGGCATGACCTTGCCCTTCATCTCGGACGGAGGCACGTCCCTCATCGTTTCGTCCCTCGCGGTCGGGCTCGCTCTCGGAGCGGCCCGCCGAGTCCACCAGGAGAATCTGTCATGCAACCCATCGAACGCTACGGCCTCGTAGCGCTGCTCTTCCTCGTCGTCACCGTCGTCGCCGTCGTGCTGTGGGACAAGAAGTCCGACAAGGACAAGGCGAAGCTCGCGCAAGGTGCGCCGGGTGCGACGCTCGTGCAACCGCAGCCGGGCGCGCCCGAGCTCGGCGGTGCGCAGCCGCCCGCGGCGACCGGTCCGGATCTCGCGCAACCGACGCCGGCGCCCGCGCTCGCGCCGACGCAAGCGCCGACTCAGGCCCCGGCGCTCGCGCCGACGCTCGGCCCGGGGCAGGCGCCGACTGCCGGCGGCACGCCGACCGTGATCGCGGATCCGCAGGACGCGTTCGCGGTGCACGCACCGGCGCCCGCGGCGAGCGGATCGACGTACAAGGTCAAGCGCGGCGACACGCTGTCGTCGATCGCGAAGTCCGCGCTCGGCGCGGGCAGCCGTTACCCCGAGATCCTCGCGCTGAACCCGGGCCTCGATCCGAACCGCATGCGCGTCGGCGCGGAGCTCGTGCTGCCGGGTGGGAGCAGCGTGAAGGCGACGCCCGCTTCGGCGCCGAAGACGCCGAGCGCCGCGAAGTCGGCCGCGCCCGCCGCGGGCACGACCTACACGGTGCGCCGCAACGAGAGCCTGTGGTCGATCGCGCAAGCGCAGCTCGGCGACGGCGACCGCTACACCGAGATCGCCGCGCTCAATCCGCAGATCGATCCCAAGCGGCTCGTCGTCGGCATGCAGCTGCGCCTGCCCGCGACGAGCGCGCGTCCGACGCCGCGCGTCGCCGACAAGCGCCCGGCCGTCGCGTCGAACACGTCGCGCCGCGGGGGCGTGCTGTGAGCGGCGGACGCGCGCGCGCGCGCCTGCTCGCCGCGCTCTCGATCGCCGCGCTGCTGATCGCGGTGATCGAGGCGAGCGAGCTCGGCGAGATCGCGCGCACGACCCTGCGCGGCCCGTACTCGACCGCGCGCGCGGAGTCGCCCGCGCTCGCGGCGAGCACCGCGCCGTCGTCCGTCGTCGCGCCTTCGTCCGTCGTCGCGCGCGCCGACTGAGGGAGCCGCGCAGATTGCGC
>SCVU01000034.1 GCA_004296785.1 Planctomycetota bacterium | reverse complement strand
CGCGGTCGAGCGGATCGCCGCTCTGGCCGGACAGGCGCCGGCACTCGTCGAGGCGTTCGCGGGAGAGCCCCGCGGCGATCAGCATGTCGGGCAGGCTGTTCATGAGAGCGGCGACGTGGGGAGCGTTGTGAGGGGCGGCGCGCAGGCGCCGGCGGAGGCGTGCGCTACGGGTTCTGCGGGACGGGTTCGGGGATCGGCTCGGGGACCGGCTCGGGCGCCGGCTCGGCGGGCGGCGCGCTCGCCGGCGTCGACTGCGCGGGCGCGGCTGACGCCGGCGCTTCCACGGCGCTCGACTTCTGCGCATCGCGCAGCAGCTCGGACTGGCGCACCGCGTCGAGGCCGACGCTCTCCGAGCGTACCTCGCCGCTCTCGGGGCTGCGGTACAGCGGGATCTCGAAGCCGCCGCCCAGGCCCGTGCTGCCGCCGCTCGAGAACTTCGGATCGACGATCTCCATGCGCCGCTTGCCCATGACCTCGGCCGCCGCGAGCTTCTTGCGGTAGGAGATCTCGGCGAGGTCCGCGAAGTCCTCGTCCTCGAGGATGTGCGGCGTCACGAAGAAGTACAGCGTCGTGCGCTTGTTGCTGTTCGTGTCGCGCCGGAACAGCGCGCCGAGGATCGGGATGTCGCCGAGCCACGGCGTCGACTCGCGCGTCTCCGACTGGTTGTCGGTGATGATGCCGCCGATGACCATCGTGTCGCCGTCGGGGACGTTGACCTCGGTCTGCAGCTCGCGCGTGATGCGCGGCGGGGGGATCGCGCCGGAGAACGTGCCGGTGAAGCTCGACACCGACAGCGAGACGTTGAGGCGCAGGTAGCGCGACGCGCTGATCGACGGCGAGATCGTCAGCGTGATGCCGGCCTCCTGGTAGTTCGCGAAGTTCTCCTGCGTCGTGCCGCCGACGCCGGTCGCGGTGATCGTCGTCGTCGGCTGCTCGTCCTTGGTCGTCACGACGGCCTTGCCGTTGTTGTTGACGAGCACCGACGGGATGTTCAGCACGTTCGTGTCGGTCTTGGCCTGGAACAGCCGCAGCAGCACGGGCAGCGCGAAGTCGTCGCCGTCGATGATGCCGCCGGTCATGCCCTTCAGGATGCTCGGCACCTTCTGGTCGGGGATGCCGTCGTTGTCGGTGTCGGCGAAGGAGGAGAGGCCGAAGCTCGTCACGCCGACGCCGCCGACGTCGCCCACGCCGGGGATGTCGGCGAAGCCGAGCTCGACGCCGATGTCGCGCGAGCGGTCGCCGGAGAGTTCGATCAGCGCGGTCTCGATCAGCACCTGCGGCTGGCGCTTGTCGAGCTGGCGCACGAGGTCGAGCACTTCCGCATAGCGCGTCTTGCTGGCCGCGATCAGCAGCGAGTTCGTCTCCTTGTCGGCGATCACGACGACCTCGTTGCCGCGCGAGCTGCCGCCGCTCGAGGCCGTGCCCGGCGCGCGGCCGCCGGTCGCACCAGCGGTGCTCTCGGTGACGCGACTCGCATCCTGCAGGAAGTCCTTGAGGACCTTCTGCAGGTCCTCGGCCTTGACGTTCGACAGGTTGTAGATGTGGTAGTTGCGCTCGGGCTCGACGACCTCGACGTCGAGGCGCGCGACGAGATCCTTGATGCGCGGCATGTCCTCCGGCATCGCCATGATGAGGAGCGAGCTCGTGCGCGAGTCGACGAGGATCTTCGCCTCGGTCGATGCGCGCGAGCCGGTCACGCCGCCGCCTTCGGCGGGCACGGGCATGTTGCGGCGCAGGTCCTGGCTGGCCTTGTTGCGCGCCTCGAGCAGCTGCTCGATGATGTCGGCGACGTCCTCGGGCGCGGCGAACTCGAGCTTGATCACGTCGAAGATCGGCTCGATGCCCTCGTCGATGCGCGAGGCCTGGTCGATCAGCAGCAGCAGCTTGACGGTCGCCGCGACGTTCGAGCCGAAGCCCGTCAGGATGATCGCGTTCGACTGACCCGCGTTGATCATCGAGTCGTACTGCTGGTTCTGCGTCTGCACCGTGCGCAGCGAGTTCACGAGCTGGCGCACGTCGGTGTTCGGCAGGTGCACGACGGTGCGGATCAGCACCGCGGGCTGGTCCTCGTACTGCGGCAGGTCCTCGGGCAGCACGTAGATCGGCTTGTTGAGGATGTTCACGCCGCCCGTCGCCGCGCGGCCGGGCGCGCCGGCGAGGCTCTGGATCACGATCACCGACAGGTGCGGCGGACCGACTTCGACGCAGGCGAAGTCGTTGATGAACATCATGATCTGGAAGAACGCGTAGAAGTCGCGCTTCGGGATCCGCTTCGTCCCGAACATGCGCACCTTGTTGTTGCGCAGCGGATCGGCGGTCTCCTTCGAGTACGTGAAGTTGCGCCCCGTCGCGTCCTGGCAGACCTTGACGAAGTCCTCGAGCGTCATGCCCTCTTCGCCGGCCTCGGCGAAGTTCAGCACGTACGCGTCGCCTTCCTCCTGGATCGCGGGGACGCCGTCGCCGCCGCCCTGGTTCCCGGCGGCGGGGTTGACGGGCGCGGTGCCGGCAGGCGCCGCCGGATTCGCGCCCGGATTCTGGCCCGGCGGATTGTTGCCGGGGCGCTGAGCCTGGATCGCCGTGGTGGGCGCCGCGACGAGGAGCAGCGCGACGAAGGAGGACAGCGTGGTTGCGCGCATCGGCGTGTCGATGGTGTTCCCGGGACGAGCAAAGCTCCGGCGGAGCCCGCTAGGTATCGAGGCTGTATGTCGTTGGAGCCGAAAGAGTTAGGCCGGGGATTCCCGGCCTCGTTCGAGCCCGCGCACTGTAGGGGCCGCGCACGCGAGTGTCAAACCTCGACGTGCGCTCGCTCCCGCCACTCCGGGCTCACCGCGCATGGACGCCCGAGCGCGGCGCTTCTTCCAGCGGCGCGCGCTGCGCCGCGGCATGCGCGGAGCCGGGCGTCGCGGTGCGCCCGCGCTGTTCCGCGCGCCGCGCGCCCGGCTACGATGAGCGAAGCCGCCTCGCGACATGCAACTCTGCGATCTGTTCACGCCCGGTGATTTCGTCATCGGGCTCGACGTGCCGGACAAGTGGGCGGCGATCGAGCGCTTGGTGCGGCAGCTCGAGGAGACGGGGCGCATCGCCGCCGGCTCCGGCGCCGCCGTGCAGGCCGCGGTGATCGAGCGCGAGAAGTCGATGTCGACCGGCATGGAGCGCGGCCTCGCGCTGCCGCACGCGTCGCTCGAAGGCTTGCCGCGCGTCGTCGCGTGCATGGGCACGATCCACGATCCGCGCGGACTGCCGTTCGAGAGCATCGACCAGCGGCCCGCGCGCATCGTCGTGCTGTTGCTCGTGCCGCGCGCGCAGAAGCTGCTGCACATCCGCACGCTGGCCGAGATCGCGCGCATGCTGTCGCGCGACTCGGTGCGCGCCGCGCTGCTCGCCGCGCGCAGCGGCGAAGAGGCGTGGAACGCCCTCGCCGCGGGCGAGGCCACGCGCTCGTCGACCGCGTAGCGACGCCGACGCTGCGCGCGCATCAACCTCGCGCGCGCATGAGCCGACCTCGCGCGCGTAGCGGCGCGCGCGCATGAACTCAGTGCGCTGCGTGCGAGCGCTCGGCCTGCACCAGCGCGAGGAATTCCGTGTGCGAGCGCACTTCGAGCGCGCGCGTGCGCACCTCGGGCCGCGCGAACAGGCGCGCCATGTCGGCGAGGATCTCGAGCTGCGCGCCGTGGTCCTCGGGCGGCGACAGGATCACCATCACGATGCGCGCGCCGTGGCCGTCGGGCGCGTCGAAGTCGATGCCCTCGGCCGACAGGCCGAGCGCGATCAGCGGCGCCTGCAGTCCCGGGATGCGCGCGTGCGGCACCGCGATCGCGTTGCCGATGCCGGTGGGCGTGACGAGCTCGCGTTGCCAGACCGCCTGGCTCGCCGTGCGCGCGTCGATCGCGCCGGTGTCGGCCAGCGCGAGGCACAGCTCGCCGATCGCCTCGCGGCGCTCGCGCGAGTGCAGGCGCGCGACGAACGCCTTCGACGGCAGGTACTGCTGGAACTGGCGCAGTTTCTTGCGCGCGAGCACGCGGCGCATCAGCGGCCCGCTCATCATCGACGTGACGACCGCCATCACGACCAGCGCGACGAACATCCGCTCGTCGATCAGGCCGGCCTGGAACGCGAGCAGGCCGAGCACGATCTCCATCGCGCCGCGCGCGTTCATGCCGAACGCGACGGCCCAGCCCTCGCGCCGCTCCATGCCGGCCCAGCGCGCGCCGATCAGACAGCCGGCGAGCTTCCCCGCGCACGCGATCGCGAGCACGAGCCCGCACAGCAGCGGATCGAAGCTGCGCATGAAGTCGACGCGCAGCCCGATGCTGCCGAAGAACAGCGGCGCGAAGAAGAACGACACGAACTGCTCGATCGTCGCGCGCGTGCGCGCGCGCAGGTGCGCCGAGTCGCCCAGTGCGACGCCGACCAGGAACGAGCCGAAGATCGCGTGGATGCCGATCCACTCGGTGAACGACGCGGCGAGCAGCGCGGCCGACAGCGCCAGCGCGAGCACGCCGCCGGGGAAGCTCGTGTGCGCCTGCACCCACGGCAGCACGCGGTGGAACGACCAGCGCCCGGCCGTGAACATCAGCGCGGCGAAGCTCAGCGTCAGCACGATCGTCGCCGGCAGGCCGAACGAGTCCGCGTCGGGCTCGCTGATCATCCCGAGGATCACCGCGAAGATCAGCCAGCCCATCAGGTCGTCGAAGACCGCCGCGGCGATCACGATCATCCCGACGTCGCTGCGGTACAGGTTGAGATCCATCAGCGTCTTCGCGATCACCGGCAGCGCGGTGATCGCGAGCGCGGTGGCGAAGAACAGCGCGAAGATCGCGCGGTCGGCGCCGGGCTGCGCGCCGAACGCGCGCGGCAGGTACCAGGCGGCGGCGAAGCCGGCCAGGAACGGCACGACCATCCCGCACACGCTGATCGCGGCGGCCGCGCGGCCCTGCTTCATCAGCACCGACAGATCGACCTCGAGGCCCGCGACGAGCAGGAACAGCACGAGCGAGACCTGCACGATCGCGTCGCGGCCCAGCGCGGCGCCGCCGGTGCTCGGGAACAGGTGCGCCGACAGCTCCGGCGCGAGGTGGCCGAGCACCGTCGGGCCGAGCAGGATGCCGGTGATGATCTCGCCGAGCACTGCCGGCTGGCCGAAGCGGCGCGCGAGCTCGCCGAGGCAGCGCGCGGCGAACAGCAGCACGCCGAGGCTCAGGCACAGCGTCGTGATCTCGTGCGCGGTGAGCTTGGCCATCGGCGCCTCAGTCGCTCCCGATCGCGGCCCACGCGCGCTGCGCGGGCACGGCGACGACGCGGTCTTCCTCGGCGATCCAAGCGCTGAGCGCGCCGCCCCACACGCAGCCCGAGTCGAGCCCGACCACGTCGGCGTTGACGACGAGGCCGCGCGCGGCCCAGTGGCCGAACACGACGCGCCGGCCGCCGTGCGCGGCGCGCCGGTAGTGCTCGAACCACGGCTGCTGCGGCGGCAGGGGCGACTCGTCGTCGCTCGGCGGGCGCTCGCCGCGCGGGTCGCACCAGCGCGCGCGCGTCGCGAAGTCGATGCGCGGATCGTCGTCCAGCGCGCCGAGACCGGCGAGCTCGGCGGCCGGATCGCGCCACGCCGGGTGCAGCCCGGCGTGCACGCAGTACAGGTCCGCGTCGACGCGCACGAACGGCTGCGCGGCGAGCCACGCGAGCAGCGGGCCGCGCTCGTCGGATGCGAGC
>SCVU01000033.1 GCA_004296785.1 Planctomycetota bacterium | reverse complement strand
CACACCTGGCGCATGCGGTTGCGCTTCGCCTGCGCGGTGTCGACGACGAGCTTCGCGCGCTCGGCGGGGTCCGTGGCCTTCACCACCTCGCCCGTCGCATCGGTGTCGAGCACGAGGCTCACCGGCGGGCGATTCGTCCACGAGATCCGCGTCCCCGGATCGTGCGTGATCTTCTCGCCGTTGCGCGTGTTCGCCGACATGTGGCAGGTCGCGCAGGTCGGCGCCGCCGTGTAGTCCTCGCCGAGCACCCACTGGTCGGAGTCGAGGTTCATGTCCGCGATCAGGTCGCGGTACGCGACGCCGTGCTTCGACTCCTCGTAGACCTCCTTCTGCGGGTGGTCCGGCCCGAGGTGGCACTTGCCGCAGTTCTCGGGCTGGCGCGCGCGCCGCGGCGAGAAGTCGTGGCGGCTGTGGCACGCCGAACAGGAGCCGCGCGAGCCGTCGAGATTGAGCCGCCCGATGCCGGTGTTCGGCCACGTCGCCGAGTGCAGCAGCGGTCGACCGGACGGATCGCGCTGGATGCGCGCGACCGCTGCGGCGTTCGTCGGCTTGCCGTCCGCGCCGGGCTTCAGATCGTCGACGTTCACGTGCCCGCCGTCGATCGCCTGCAGCGCGACCTTGCCGCCGTGGCACTGCTGGCAGCCGGAGATCGCGCTCGCCATCCCGTTGACCTGGCCGCCGATCATTCCCTGTCCGGCGGCGAGCCCCGGCGTCGGCGCGTGCGGATCGAACGGCGTGCGCGAGCCCTCGATCGTCTCGGCGAGCAGGTTGTCGAGCGACGCGAGGATGTTGCCGGCCTTCGCGTGGTGGCTCGCCATGAACTCTTGCGCCTCGCCCGGGTGACAGCGCGCGCAGTCGTTCGGCGTGACGATCACCGCGATGTGCGCGCCGTAGTGCTCGAAGCCGTCGGCGTCGCCCGCCTCGGCCTGGTGGCACTCGACGCAGCCCACGCCCTTCTCGGCGTGCGTGCTGCCCTTCCAGTGCTCGACGAGGCCGATCGTCGACTGCGTGTGGCACGCGACGCACTGCTCGGAGCTCGCGGGGACCGCGATGTGCGGTTTCGACGCGCCGCTCTCCGCGCGGCGGCGCGCGACTTCCATCCACTGCACGAACAGCAGCGAGCCGAGGAACAGGATCGCGAGCACCGCGATCACGACGCGTTTGAAGTCGAGGGACATGCTTGGCTCCGTGTCAGTGGGCGACCGCGGCCTCCCAGACCGTCAGTCCGATGATCGAGAGCGCGCCTGCGATGCCGATCCAGACGCTGGCTTCGGCGAAGCGCGTGTACTTGCGGATGGCCGCGTCGATGAACGGCCAGACGAACATCACGAACAGCACGAGGCCGATCGAGAGCACCGCCGCGGTGCCCGAGAACAGCTTCAGCCAGCGGAACGCGACGTAGAAGAACCACTCGGGCTTGATCACCTCGGGCGTCGAGAGCGGATCCGCTTTCGGCCCCATCGCCGCGGGCAGGATCGTCGCGAGCGCCGCGAGCAGCACGGTCAGCCCGAGGCCGATCATCAGCTCCGAGTAGAAGTGGTCGGGGAAGAAGTTGAAGTGCTTCGGCGCGGCGGTCTCCTCGCCGCGGAAGCGCAGCTCGGTGACGCCGTGCAGGCGGATCAGCGCGATGTGCACCGCGAGCAGGCACACCATCAGCACCGGCAGCACCGCCGCGTGCAGCATGAAGAAGCGCGGCAGCGTCTGTTCGCCGTACTCGGCGCCGCCGAGCAACAGCGTCTTCATCCACGGACCGACGACCGGCACGCTCGCCGCGATGTTCGCGCCGACGGTCGCGCCCCAGTACGAGAGCTGCTCGTAGACCAGGCTGTAGCCGGTGAACCCGATCGTCAGCGTGCACAGCAGGATGCACATGCCGACCATCCAGTTGAGCTCGCGCGGCCGGCGGTACGCGCCGGTGAAGTACACGCGCATCTGGTGCAGGATCACCGCGGCGATCATCAGCGTCGCGCCCCACTTGTGGACGCTGCGCAGGAACCAGCCGTACGCCGCCTCCTCGGTGATGAAGCGCACCGACTCGTAGGCGCGCGCCGGCGCCGGCTCGTAATAGAACGCGAGCAGGATGCCCGTCGCGATCTGCACGCCGAACAGGTACGCCGGCGTGCCGCCGAGGCACCACCACCAGCGCTTCAAGTGCTCGGGCACCGGCTCGTTGGTCAGTTCCTTGAGATCGA
>SCVU01000270.1 GCA_004296785.1 Planctomycetota bacterium | reverse complement strand
CTCGGCCGCGAGCACGCGCTCGGCGCGGCGCAGATCGGGGCGGCGGCGCACGAGGTCGGCGGGCACGCCGATCGCGATCGACGCCGGCGGCACGGGCACGGCGCCCGGCGCGGCGAGTGCGGCCGCGAGCTCCGCCGGCAGCTCGCCCGGCGCGACGCCGAGCAGCACCGCGATGCGGTTGCGCGCCGCGTGCACGCCCGACTCGAGCGACGGCACGCGCGCGCGCGTCGACTCGACGATCGTGCGCGCCTGCGCGAGGTCGCGCTCGCCGACCAGGCCGGCGTCGAAGCGCGCCTGCACGAGCGCGAGCGTCTCCTGTTGCAGCTCGACGTTGCGCCGCGCGATCGCGACGCGGCGCTGGAACGCGCGCAGCTCGACGTACTCGCGCGCGAGCTCGGCCGCGACCGTGACCGCGACGTCGCGCGCGTTCTCGATGCTCGCGTCGACCTCGGCGTCGGCGGCCTCGGTCGCGCGCGCGACGCGGCCCCACAGGTCGAGCTCCCACGTCGCGTCGAAGCCGAGCGAGGTCGTGTCGTAGTCGGGCACGAACGCGCCGAACGGCGTGTTGTCGCTGTCGGCGGTGTGTTGGAAGGCCGCGCGCGCGTCGACCGTCGGCCAGCGCTCGGACGCGGTGGCGCCGCGGCGCGCGCGCGCCTCGCGCACGCGCGCCAGCGCCTCGCGCAGGTCGAGACCGCGGCGCAGTCCCGTCTCGACGAGCGTGTCGAGCGTCGGGTCGGCGAGTCGGCGCCACCACGTCGGCTCGTCGAACGCGGCGCTCGAGACGCCCTCGGCGAGCTCGTCGTGCCACGCGCTCGGCACCTCGGCGCGCGGCGCTTCGTAGTCGGGGCCGACGGTCGCGCAGCTCGCGGCGAGCGCGAGCAGCGCAGTGCTCAGCAATCGGATGGGGGCGGAGTTCATCGTCGTGTTCCTGCTCACGCGAGCACCGGGACCGGGGCGGTGGCGCCGGCGAGGTCGCGCTCGACCGAGGCGCCGGCGTCGTCGAACTCATCCGCCGTGCGGCGGTGATCCGACGCGAGCAGCGAGTAGAAGACCGGCACGACGAAGAGCGTGAACAGCGTGCCGACCGCCATCCCCGCGACGAGGATGATGCCGATGCTGTTGCGCGCTTCCGCGCCGGGCCCGCTGACGAGCACGAGCGGGAAGTGGCCGAACACCGTGGCCGCCGAGGTCATCAGCACCGGGCGCAGCCGCGTCAGCGACGCCTCGCGCAGCGCGACGGCCTTCGCGACGCCGCGCTCCTGCAGCGTGTTCGCGAACTCGACGATCAGGATGCCGTTCTTCGCGATCAGGCCGACCAGCGTGATCAGCCCGACCTGCGAGTAGATGTTGATCGTCGTCAGGTCGAGGAAGCTGCACACGAGCGCGCCGGAGATCGCCAGCGGCACCGAGCCGAGCAGCACGATCAGCGGGTCGCGGAAGCTCTTGAACTGCGCGGCGAGCACGAGATAGATCAGCACGACCGCGAAGCCGAGCGTCACCGTCAGCGCCGAGCCCTCGTGGCGGATCTGGCGCGACTCGCCGGCGTAGTCGAGCACGAGGCCCGGCGTGTTCGCGGCGCGCGCGGCGTTCTCGAGGATCGCGAGCCCCTCGGCCTTCGTCACGCCGGGCTTCACGCCGCCGAACACGCGCACCGAGTTGCGCTGCTGGAAGCGGTTCAGAGTGCGCGGCCCGGTCGTCTGCTCGATGCGCGTGAACGCCGAGACCGGCACGAGCTCGCCGCTCGGCGTCTTGATCTTGAGGTCGAGCAGCGGGCCGATCGTCGAGCGCCCGGCGGTCTCGATCTGCGGGATGACCTTGTAGCTCTGGTCGAAGTGGTTGAAGCGGTTGACGTAGCCGCCGCCGAGCAGCGTGCCGAGCTCGCGGCCGACCGAGGCGAGGTCGAGCCCGAGGTCGGCCACGCGCTCGCGATCGATCACGACGCGCGCCTCGGGCCGGTCGATCTTCAAGTCGCTGTCGACGTACAGGAACTTGCCGCTCGCGAAGCCGGCGCCGATCACCGCGTTCGCGGTGCCGAGCATCTCCTCGAGCGGCGCGTCGCTCTGCAGCAGCAGCTCGACGTCGTAGCGCCCCGGCGTCGGCAGCGGCGGATCGAGGCGCGGGAACACGCGCAGGCCCGGGATGCCCGAGACCATGCCGTAGACCTCGCCCGCCATCTCGCCGGTCGTGCGCGTGCGCTCCTTGAACGGCACGGTGACCATGCCGCCGAAGCCGCCGAACGAGCCGACCAGCGACCACATGAAGCGCGCCTCGGGCGCCGCGGTGACCGCGCGGATCACTTCGCGCGACTCGCGGTTGACCGCCTCGAGCGTCGCGTCCGGCGCGGCGTCGAGGAAGAAGCTGATGTGGCTCTGGTCCTCGACCGGCGCGAGCTCGGTGCGCGACAGCGAGTACAGCGGCCACGCGGCGAGCGTGACGACCAGCGCGGTCGCGACGATCGCCCAGCGCATGCCGAGCGCGAGGTCGAGCGCGCGCGCGTAGACGCGGCGGAACGCGTCGAAGCCGCGGTTGACCTGCCGCGTCAGCCAGCCGTCCTTGCCGTGCGCGTGCACGAAGCGCGAGCTCATCACCGGCGACAGCGTGACGGCGACGACGCCCGAGACGACGACCGCGGCCGCCAGCGTGATCGCGAACTCGAGGAACAGCGAGCCGGTGAGCCCGCCCTGGAAGCCGATCGGCGCGTACACGGCGACCAGCGTGATCGTCATCGCGATGATCGGGCCGACGAGCTCGCGCGCCGCGGCGATCGCGGCCTGCACGCGCGGTTTGCCCATCCGCACGTGGCGCTCGACGTTCTCGACGACGACGATCGCGTCGTCGACGACCAGACCGACCGACAGCACGATCGCTAGGATCGTCAGCAGGTTGAGGCTGAAGCCCAGCGCGAGCATCACGATCGTCGCGCCGATCAGCGAGACCGGCATCGCGACCAGCGGCACGAGCGCGGTGCGCACCGAGCCGAGGAACAGGAACACGACCAGGCCGACGATCAGGATCGTCTCGACCAGCGTCGTGCTGATCTCCTTCAGCGCGTCGCGCATGAACATCGTGCCGTCGTAGACCAGGCGCATGTCGATGTCGGCCGGCAGCGCGGGGCGGATCGCCTCCATGCCTGCGCGCAGGTTCTCGGCGACCTCGATCTCGTTCGCGCCGGCGAGCGGCCACACGCCGAGGTACACGCTCTCCTCGGTGTTGTACTTCGCGACCAGCTCGGCCTCCTCGGCGCCGAGCTCGACGCGCGCGACGTCGGAGATGCGCACGAGCGCACCACCGCGGTCGGCGACGATCAGGTTCTCGAACTCCTCGACCGTGCGCAGGTCGGTGTTCGCGATCAGGCTGACCTGCACGACGTTGCCCTTGGTCTGGCCGACCGCCGCGAGGTAGTTGTTGCGCTGCAGCGCGGCGCTGACGTCGCCGGGCGCTAGGCCCAGCGCGGCGAGCTTCTCCGGATCGATCCAGATGCGCATCGCCGGTTGGCGACCGCCTTCCTTGTTCGTCACGCGCTGGATCCCGTCGATCGTCGCGAGCTGCGGCTGCACCGTGCGCGTCAGGTAGTCGGTCAGCGCGGCGACGCTGCGCTCCTTCGACGTGAACGACAGATAGAAGGTCGCGTACGGGCGATCGGAGCGCTGCACGTCGACCTGCGGCGGCTCGGCCTCCTGCGGCAGCTCCGAGCGCACCTGCTGCAGTCGCGCGGTGACCTCGGCCAGCGCCGCGGTCGAGCTGTGGTCGAGCTCGAGCTGCACGGTGACCGTGCTGATGCCGGCGCGGCTCTCGGACTCGACGTACTCGACGCCGCCGATCGCGGAGACCGCGCGCTCGATCGGCGTGGTCAGGAAGCCGCGCACCGTCTCGGCGCTCGCGCCGTAGTAGACGGTCGTGATGATCACGCGCGAGCTCTCGACCTGCGGGAACTGCTGGATCGGCAGCGAGCCGATCGCGCGCCAGCCGACGAGCACGATGGTCAGGTTCACCACCGCGGCGAGCACGGGGTGCTTGATGAAGATGTCGGTGAACGATTTCATCGCGGTCGTTCCTCTAGCGCGCGGCCGCGGCGTCGGAAGTGGCCGCCGCGCCGGACGCGGCCGGTTGGGCCGCCGCGGGCGGGGCGATCTGCACGAGCACGCCTTCGCGCAGCTTGAACGAGCCCGAGGCGGCCACGCGCTCGCCGTCGGCGAGGCCGGATTCCGCGACGACCTCGTCGCCGATCACCGTGCCGCTGTCGACCGCGCGCACGTGCGCGCGCGTCTGGCCGCTCGCGTCCTGCGCGATCACGAATACGTGGTCGCCCGCCGGGCCGCGCCGCAGCGCGCTGACGGGGATCGCGACCGCGTCGCGCGCCGCTCCGATCGGCACGCGCACGCGCACCGACGAGCCCGGTGCGAGCGCGGGGGCGGCGAGCTTCGCGCGGACCCACGCGCTGCGCGTGCGCACGTCGACGCGCGCGTCGATCGCGACGATCTCCGCCGCGCTCGGCTCCGCCGCGCCCGACGGCGTGATCTCGACGCGGCCGCCGACCACGAGCGCGGCCGCGACGGCCTGCGCGACGCTGAAGTCGACGTGCACGACGTCGTCGATGCCCTGCAGCGTCGTGAGCTCGGTGCCCGCGTCGAGGTACTGGCCCGGGTGGACGTCGGCCATGCCGACGCGCGCGCGGAACGGCGCCTTGATCGTCTTGCGCTCGACGATCGCCGCCAGGCGCGCGACCTCGGCCTGCGCGACGTCGCGCTCGGCGCGCGCGCGATCGACGTCGAGCGCCGAAGCGCCGTGCGACTCGGCCGCGCGCTTGAGTCGCTCGAGCACGGTGTCGGCCAGCGCCGCGCGCGCGCGTTGCGCCTCGACCTCGGCCGCCTCGACCGACACGTCGAACGCGACGAGCAGTGCGCCGGCGTCGACGATCGCGCCCGGCACGAGCGCGGACTCGACGACGCGGCCGGCGAGCTCGTTGCGCAGTTGGACCGAGCGCAGCGCGAGCACGGTGCCGACGACCGTCGTCGCCGGCTGGTACTCGAGGCTGCGCGCGGCG
>SCVU01000269.1 GCA_004296785.1 Planctomycetota bacterium | reverse complement strand
TGGAGCGTGTGTCGCCTGCGCGGCGACGAGCACAGCTACAACCGCGCGGATCCGAAGAACCACGAGCTCGTGATCTGCCGGCCGGCGCTCAAACAGCGCGTGCTCGCGGCGATCGCGGGCTGCGGCGTGCTCGGCTGAGCTCCGCTGAGCTCGGCCCGTTCCCACAACTCGCGAGGAGCCCATGACGAAGTCGGCGTCGGAACTGATCGACAAGCAGATCGCGAAGCTCGGCGACTGGCGCGGTGCGGCGCTCGCTCGGATGCGCAAGCTGATCCGCGAGGCCGACCCCGAAGTCGTCGAGGAGCTCAAGTGGATGGGCACGCCGGTGTGGACGCACGGCGGCAACCTGTGCACGGGCGAGACGTACAAGGCGGTCGTCAAGCTGACCTTCCCGACGGGCGCGTCGCTGCCCGATCCGAAGAAGCTCTTCAACTCCGGCCTCGAGGGGAAGACGCGGCGCGCGATCGACATCCGCGAGGGCGAGACCGTCGACGCGAGCGCGTTCAAGGCGCTGATCCGCGCGGCGGTCGCGCACAACGCGACGGGTGGCAAAGCGGCACGGAGTTCGGCGAAGGGCGCGAAGCCCAAGGCCGCCGCGAAGCCGAAGCTGCTCTCCGGCGGCAATCCGCAGATCGCGAAGGGCGACGGCGACGCGCCGGTGCAGGCGTACATCGCGGCGATGCCGGGTTGGAAGCGCGAGGTCGGTGCGCGGCTCGACGCGCTGATCACGCGCAGCGCGCCGAAGGTGCAGAAGGCCGTGAAGTGGAACTCGCCGTTCTACGGCGTCGAGGGGCAGGGCTGGTTCCTCGCGATCCACTGCTTCGCGAAGTTCGTGCGCGTCGGGTTCTTCAAGGGCACTTCGCTGAAGCCACTGCCGCCGGGTGAGTCGAAGACGCCGGAGACGCGCTACTTCGACATCCGCGAGGACGAGAAGCTCGACGAGAAGCAGTTCGCGAGCTGGATCCGCCAGGCGGCCGCGCTTCCGGGCTGGAGCGGCGGGCGCTAGAACTCAGGCGCGGCTCAGCCCAGCGACCGGAAGATCCCCTCCGCGCTCCACTCGCGGAACCACGCCGCGAGCCCCTGCTGCAGCTTCGCCGCGTCGAGCTCGGTCCGCGCCGCGCACTTCTCCAGCGCCCGGCCGAGCGTCGCGCCGCTCGCAAGCGCCTCGAGCAGCGCGTGCTGCTCGCGCGACAACTGCGCGCGCCACACGATCCAATCCTTGCGGTACACGAGCGTCCAGCTCGCCCCCACCTTCGGGATCCGCGCCTTGCGCCCTTCGCGCACGTCGACGTAGTACCGATTGACCGGATGGCGGAACGCGAGCACGCGCGCCGACGGAACGAGCCGCAGCGCGAGCGCCGGCCACTGCTCGGGCCTCAGCGCCTCGAGCTCGGCGCGACCCAACGCGTCCGCGCGCTCGGCGTCGAACGACTCGGTCGCCGCGCGCTCGAGTTGCGCGAGCTCGGCGAGGAACGCGGCGTGCTTGTCGTCGCGCGTGGCGACGAACGCGCTCATGTGGCGCCCGAATTGATTCAGGTTGTAGTGCCGCGACGGATGCGCGACGACGTAGGCGCGCGCGAGCTCCTCGAACCGCTGCGGCCCGAGCGCGTGCAAGAGCACCGGAAAATCCTCGCGCAGCACGTCGAGCAGCCGCAGCACGTACATCTCGGCGTAGATCGAGATGCGGTCGAGCCCGCTCAGCGCCTTCGACGGCGGGACGAGCCGCTCGAGCTGATCGACGGTGACGTCGTACTCGGCCTTCGACTCGGCGGTCGTCAGCGCGTGCGCGACGCCGCGCGGGTGCGTGCAGACGTGCTGCATCCAGCGCTGGAGCTGCGCGACCTCGCGCTGCACAGCAGCGGCCGACTCGCGCGGCGCGCTCACGACGCCGCCTTCGCCGCCCGCGGCAGGTACAGCTGCGCCTTCAGCGCCTCGGCGTGCGTCGTTTCGAAGTCCGGGATGTCCTGGTCCCACTCGAGCAGCGTCGGCTTCGCGCCGCCGCGCCGCATCGCCTCCGCGTAGAGCTCCCACACCTCTTGCCGCACCTCGCCCATGTGCGTGTCGATGCAGTGCGTGCCGTGATCGGTGTGCCCGGCCATGTGCACCTGCACGACGCGCTCCCACGGCACGTGATCGAGGTACGCGCGCGCGTCGAAGCCGTGGTTGCGCGAGCTCACGTAGATGTTGTTGACGTCGAGCAGGAGCGCGCAGTCGCTCTCGTCGGCCAGGCGCCGGATGAAGACCTCCTCCGGCATCGAGGACTGCGCGAACTCGAGGTACGTCGATGCGTTCTCGAGCACGAGCGGCCGCTCGAGGAAGTCCTGCACGATGCGCACGCGCTCGACGAGGTGCTTCAGCGTCGGCTCGTCGTACGCGACGGGCCACAGATCGTGGTTGTTCTGCCCGGCGATGCCGGTCCAGCACACGTGATCGCCCATCCACACGGCCTTCGTGCGCGCGGCGAGCGCCTTGAGCTCGCGCAGATACTCGAAATCGATCGGATCGGTGCCGCCGATCCCCATCGACACGCCGTGCAGCACGATGCGGTAGCGCTCGGCGATCTGATCGAGGATCCACAGCGGCCGCCCGCCGGTCGTCATGTAGTTCTCGGAGAGGACCTCGAAGAACGCGACCTCGGGCCACTTCGCGAGGATGTGCGGGTAGTGCTTCGAGCGCAGCGCGACGCCGATGCCGAGGTCCGGCAGGTTCCAGCGGTTCGTGGCGGTCATGGTTGCGCGCGGGTGCGGTGGATGCGGCTCGATCGAACGCCGAGCGGGCGCGCCGCGGCCGAGGGGCTCGCGACGCGCCCGCCCGTTGCGCGCGTCTAGTGCTTGACGGGCACTGCGCAACCGCCCTTGGCCTTGCAGGAGTTCTTGCCGGCGCAGCCGTTGTCGCCCGACTTGCAGCCGCCTTGGCCCTTGCACGCGTTCGCGCCCGCGCACGAGTGCTTCTCGCACGTCGCGCAGCCGCCTTGGCCCTTGCAGGCGTTCTTCCCCGCGCACGCGTTGGCGGTGCCCTTGCAGCCGCCTTGGCCCTTGCACGCGTTCAAGGTCGCGCACGCGTGCTTCGCGGCCGCCGACACTTCCATCTTCTGGCTGTCGGAGGCGCACGAAGCGGAGAATCCCGCCATCAGGCCGGTCACGGCGAACGCGACGAGCGCACCGGAGGCGACGCGTTGCTTCGAAGTCTTGGTGGACATCAGAGGTTCCTTGTTGGAATGGGTTGACGTGAGGGTTGGAGCTGTCGATCCGGTCCTTGCCGGTCTCTCCCCGGCTTCGATGCCGCGGGCAGCCGTAGGTTACCGTTCGCTCCTACGCGCGATCATGGAGATCGGATTCGGACCGACGCCCACGCCGCCGATGGAAGGCGGCCGACGATGGCGAAGCTAGACCGCCGGCCCAATCCGGGCGCGCGGACGGCGGAGGAGCGCCGGCTCGCCGACGACGCGCGCCAGCGCGCGAACTGGAAGCGCTGGGGCCCCTACCTCGCCGAGCGCCAGTGGGGCACGGTGCGCGAGGACTACTCGGGCGACGGGAGCTGCTGGACGTACTTCCCGCACGACCACGCGCGCTCGCGAGCGTACCGCTGGGGCGAGGACGGACTGCTCGGCATCTGCGATCGGCAGGGCCGGCTGTGCTTCGCGCTCGCGCTGTGGAACGAGCGCGATCCGATCCTGAAGGAGCGGCTGTTCGGCGTGACCGGCGCCGAGGGCAATCACGGCGAGGACGTGAAGGAGCTCTACCACTACCTCGACGCGACGCCGACGGGCTCGTACCTGAAGGCGCTGTACCGCTATCCGCAGGCCGAGTTCCCGTACGCGCGCCTCGTCGACGACAACCGCGCGCGATCGCGCGCACAGACCGAGCTCGAGCTCGAGCACACCGGCGCGTTCGACGCGCAGCGCTGGTTCGACGTCGTCGTCGAGTACGCGAAGGCGGCGCCCGACGACATCTACGCGCGGATCACGGTGACGAATCGCGCCGCCGAGCGCGCGCGCGTGCACGTGCTGCCGACGCTGTGGTTTCGCAACACGTGGTCGTGGGGCCGCGGCGGCGAGGGCTACTGGGCGAAGCCGCGCATCGAGCTCCGCGACGAAGCCGCGCTCGTCGCGCGGCACGAATCGCTCGGCGAGTGGCACTTGCGCGCGGAGCCCGGGCCCGAGCACCGACTGCCGGAGTGGTGGTTCACCGAGAACGAGTCGAACAACGAGCGGCTGTTCGGCTCGCCGAACGCGGGGCCGTACGTCAAGGACGCGTTCCACGAGCGCCTCGTCGACGGACGCGAGGACGCGACGAACCCGGCGCAGGTCGGCACGAAAGCGGCCGCGCACTACGAGCTCGAGCTCGATGCCGGCGCGAGCGCGACGCTGCGGCTGCGCCTGTGCGCGGCGACCGAGGACCACGAGCGCGCGCTCGGGGCCGGCTTCGACAAGCTGTTCGCGCGCCGCGCGGCGGAGACCGACGAGTTCTACGCGGCGCGCATCCCCACCGCGCTCGACGCGCAGGAGCGCAACGTCGCGCGCCAGGCCTACGCGGGCCTGCTGTGGAGCAAGCAGTTCTTCCACTACGTCGTCGCCGACTGGCTCGAAGGCGATCCGTCGCAGCCCGCGCCGCCCGCGGCGCGCAAGCGCGGCCGCAACGCGAGCTGGCGCCACCTGTACAACCGCGACGTCGTCTCGATGCCCGACAAGTGGGAGTACCCGTGGTATGCGGCGTGGGATCTCGCGTTCCACATGCTGCCGATGGCGCGCGTCGACGTGGACTTCGCCAAGCAGCAGCTCCTGCTGTTCCTGCGCGAGTGGTACATGCACCCGAACGGGCAGTTGCCCGCGTACGAGTTCGCGCTCGAGGACGTCAACCCGCCGGTGCACGCGTGGGCGTGCTGGCGCGTGTACAAGCTCTCCGGTCCGCGCGGCGCGCGCGACCGCGACTTCCTCGCGCGCAGCTTCCAGAAGCTGTTGCTCAACTTCACGTGGTGGGTCAACCGCAAGGACGCCGAGGGCAACAACCTGTTCTCCGGCGGCTTCCTCGGTCTCGACAACATCGGCGTGTTCGATCGCTCGCAGCCGCTGCCGACCGGCGGACATCTCGAGCAGGCCGACGGCACCGCGTGGATGGCGTTCTACGCCGCGACGATGATGGTGATGGCGCTCGAGCTCGCCGAGGAGGAGCCCGCGTACGAGGACCTCGCGTCGAAGTTCTTCGAGCACTTCGTGTCGATCGCCGACGCGATGAACACGCTCGGCGGCAGCGGGCTGTGGGACGAGCAGGACGGCTTCTACTACGACCACCTGCGCTCGCCCGACGGCGTCGAGCCGCTGCGCATCCGCTCGATGGTCGGGCTCGTGCCGCTGTTCGCGGTCTCGGTGCTCGAGGAGGCGACGCTCGAGAAGCTGCCGGGCTTCCACAAGCGGCTGCGCTGGTTCCTGAAGAACCGCATCGAGCTCGCGCGGCACTTGTCGTACGCGCACAACGGCCGCGGCGGACATCACCTGCTCGCGATCCCGTCGCGCGAGCGGCTGGTGCGCGTGCTGCGCTACGCACTCGACGAGCGCGAGTTCCTCTCGCCGCACGGGCTGCGCTCGCTGTCGCGCGCGCACGCCGAGCAGCCGTACGTGTTCCGCGCCGGCGAGACCGAGTACCGCGTCGCGTACGCGCCGGCCGAATCGACGTCCGCGCTGTTCGGCGGCAACTCGAATTGGCGCGGGCCGGTGTGGTTCCCGGTCAACTACCTGTTGATCGAGGCGCTCGAGCGCTTCCACCACTACTACGGCGACGGACTGAAGGTCGAGTGCCCGACGGGTTCGGGTCAGTGGATGACGCTGCAGGAGGTCGCGGGTGAACTGTCGCGGCGGTTGACGCGGCTGTTCGTGCGCGGCGCGGACGGGAGGCGCCCGAGCGAGCCGGACGAGCTCGACGCGCGCGGCGCGGGCGAGGACGCGGCCGCGCCGCTGCTGTTCCACGAGTACTTCGACGGCGACACGGGCCGCGGGCTGGGCGCGAGCCACCAGACGGGCTGGACCGCGCTCGTCGTGCGCTGCCTCGAGGATCAGGCGCGCGCGCGCGCGCCGTAGCTCGGGTCGCGCTTGGATCCGCGCCTGCGCGAGCATCTCCAACTGTCGATGACGGGTATCCTGAGTGGTGTCACCGCCGTCTCGCTCGCGGTCACCGCCATGCCCACGCCGCATCGCTCGCTCGCGTCGCTGATCACCTGCGCGTGGCTCGTTTGCGCCGCTTCCACCGCTTCCGCGCTGGCCGCTTCCGCGCCCGCTGGCGACGTGTACGTCGATCCGGTCAACGGCAGCGACACGACCGGGAACGGCGGAGCGCTCTCGCCGTGGAAGACGCTGAAACACGCGATCCAACAGCCGGCGGTGTCGAAGATCCACCTCGCACCCGGCGTGTGCAGCCCCGCCAGCGGCGAGAGCTTCCCGCTGTACCTCCCGAGGATCGAAGGCTCCGGACCCGGCATTTCGATCATCGACGGCGGCGGCGCCGACGTCGTCTTCCACGCGTGGACCACCACCAACGCGTCGCCACGACTGTCGCGACTGACGCTGCGCAACGCCGTGTGCGCGGTCGACGCCGAGTCGGCGGTCACCAACCCAGCCGCCGTCACGCTGCAAGACGTCGACATCGAGCAGTGCAGCGCCAGCGGCGTGCGCGTTTCCGCGAACTTCTCGAACGTGAGCTTGGCGCTCGAACGCTGCGTGCTGCGCAACTCGAGGATCGGCGTCGAGCTCGGCTCGGCGGACTTTTCCAGCAGCGGTGCGTACGTGGCGAGCTTGTCGGCCAACGACTGCACGTTCGAGCTGTGCTCGATCGGAGTGCAGTCCAGCACGAGGGACCAGCACCCCGGTGCGCAGGCCAGAGCGGATCTGTGGCGTTGCGACGTGCGGGCCTGCGACACGGGCGTGGCGTTGCTCCAAGCAGTGG
>SCVU01000268.1 GCA_004296785.1 Planctomycetota bacterium | reverse complement strand
GACTTCAACACGAACGAGGTCTACCTGCGCACCGCGGTCGGCGTCGACCGCGAGGGCTGGGCGCAGTTCGGCTACGTGAAGATGCCCGAGTACCGCTGGGGCATCTTCCTCGAGCCGCAGCAGGAAGGCCGCAAGATCGGCTTCGGCGATCACTACGGCGAGGCCGCGTGGCAGGAAGTGCCGGGCGAGTACCGCAACTGGCTGCGCCGCCTGATCGTCACGCAGGCCGACACCGAACCGGCCTCGGTCGAGCAGCAGCGCCTGCTCGGCCACACCGCGCCGTCGCTGTACGACATGCGCAACCTGTTCCAGGTCAACGTCGAAGAGGGCCGGCACCTGTGGGCGATGGTGTACGTGCTGCAGCGCTACTTCGGCCGCGACGGCCGCGAGGAAGCGGAAGAGCTGTTGCAGCGCCGCTCGGGCAACCCCGACCACCCGCGCATCCTCGGCACGTTCAACGAGCCGTGCGAGGACTGGCTCTCCTTCCTCTGCTTCACGATGTTCACGGACCGCGACGGCAAGTACCAACTGCTGTCGCTCGCCGAGAGCGGCTTCGATCCGCTCGCGCGCACGTGCCGCTTCATGCTGACCGAGGAAGCGCACCACATGTTCGTCGGCCAGACCGGCGTCGGCCGCGTGATCGAGCGCACGTGTCAGCTGATGAAGGAGGGCAAGGACGTCGTCAAGGAAGGCGCCGTGCCGCTCGAGATCATCCAGAAGTACATCCACTTCTGGCTCGCCTCCTCCACCGACCTGTTCGGCTCGGAGATCTCGTCGAACTCGGCGAACTTCTTCCGCTCGGGCCTCAAGGGCCGCGCGTTCGAGGACAAGTACGACGAGCACCTCGCGCTCAACCAGGCCTACTCGATCGAGCTGCCCGAGGGCGGCAAGCTCGTGAAGAAGGAGGTCGAGATGCGCAACGCGATGAACGAGGTGCTGCGCGACGCGTACCTCGAGGACAATCAGAAGGGCATCGAGTACTGGAACCGCATCTGCGCGAAGTACAACGTCGACTTCCGCTTCCGGATGCCGCAGCGGCGCTTCCACCGCAAGATCGGCGTGTACGCGGACGCGAGCTACGACCTCGACGGCAATCCGATCGACGCCGCGCAGTTCGAGGCGCGCGCGGGCGACTGGCTGCCGACGGCGCAGGACAAGGCGTACGTGAAGTCGCTGATGAAGGGCGTGCGCGAGAAGGGCAAGATCGCGAGCTGGATCGCGCCGCCGCCGAAGGGCGTCGACGAGAAGCCCTGGGACTACGAGTACGTCAAGCCGTAGCCACGCGCGTCGCCCGTGCTGCACGAGCCGCCGATGACCGCCGAGCGCGTGATCGTCCGCGGTGAAGTCCAGCGCGTGGGCTTTCGCTGGTTCGTGCAGTCGCAGGCCGAAGCCGCCGGACTGACCGGCTGGGTCTGCAACCTCGCCGACGGCGCGGTCGAAGCGCATCTGGAAGGCGACAGCGCCGCGATCGAGCGCGTGGTCACCGCACTGCGCAAGGGCCCGCCGCGCTCGCAGGTCACCGCCGTCGAGCGCACGCCGTGCGCGCCGCAGCGCCCGGTCGGCTTTCGCATCGCGCGCTGACGCGCACGCGCACGCGCGTCGATGCTCCGCTCGCGCCGCTACGCGAGCGCGTGCTCGATCACGTGCGTCTCCATCACGCCGACGAGCTTGCGATCGAGCCCCGCAAAGCGCCACGTCAGATGCTCGTGGTCGAGCCCCATCAGCTTCAGGATCGTCGCGTGCAGGTCGCGCACCGGCCGGCGCTCGACCACCGCTTCCGATCCGAGCTCGTCCGTCTCCCCCACCGGCCCCGGCTTCACGCCGGCGCCCGCGAGCCACATCGTGAACGCCTTCGGATTGTGATCGCGCCCGTCGACGCACGCGGTCTGGAACTGGCTCGCGCGCTGCGCGACCGCCATGCGGCCGAACTCGCCGCCCCACACGACGAGCGTCTCGTCGAGGAGGCCGCGCTCCTGCAAATCGGTGAGCAGGCCCGCGATCGGCTGGTCGATCTCCGGCGCGTGCAGTGCGAGGTTCTCCTCGACGCCGAGGTGCGCGTCCCACGTCTGCTGCATGTGCCCGCCGCCGTGGTAGATCTGCACGAAGCGCACGCCGCGCTCGATCAGGCGCCGCGCGACCAGGCACTGGCGTCCGAACGGCGCCGGCCCGAGTGAGAGCGGGTGCGCGGACTTCTGTGCGTCGAGCGCGTAGAGCTCGCGCGTGCGCGCGGTTTCCTTCGACAGATCCAGCGCCTCGCGCGCGCTGTCGCCCAGGCGGAACGCGAGCCCGTAGCTCGCTTCGCGCGCCTCGAGCTCCGAATCGTTCGGCCGCTCTGCGAGGTGGCGCCGGTCGAGCGCGCGCACGAGCTCGATCTGCTCGTGCTCCATCGCGCGCGTCATCCGCGCGCGCGCGCTGCCGTTCGGCGCGGAAGAGAGATCGAGCAGCGGCTCGCCGCTCGCGCGCAGCAGCGTGCCCTGGTACTTCGCCGGCATGTAGCCCGCGC
>SCVU01000267.1 GCA_004296785.1 Planctomycetota bacterium | reverse complement strand
GCCCGCCCCAGACGAGGCGCGCGAGCAAATCGCGGCCGCGCGCGTCCGTGCCGAGCCAGCCGCCGCACTGCCAGTCGCCGAAGACCGCCGCGCGCGCGCGCAGCAGCGCGCGGTCGAAGGCCGACGGCTCGAGCAGCGCGGGCGCGGCGAAGCCCGGCCCGCCGAACTGCGCGAGTGGCGACACCGGCGCCGCGGCCTCGCGCACATCGCGCGCTTCGACCGGCGAGCGGATCGGCAGCAGCGGCGCGAGCAGCGAGACGAGCGCGAACGCGGCGAGCAGCCAGGCCGAGATCCACGCCAGGCGGTCGCCGCGCAGGCGGCGCCACGCGAGCTGCCAGCGGCCGCCGCCGCGCGCCGCGTCGCCGCCGCGTGCGGCGTCGCCGTTCGCGTCGCCGACTTCGCTCACGCGTCCTCCCGGCTCGCGATGCGCGGATCGAGCGCGGCCTGCGCGAGGTCGACGAGCGCGTTCAGCCCGAACACGAGCGCCGTGTAGACGACCGTTACGCCCATCGCGAGCGTGTAGTCGCGGTTCAGCGCGCCGTTGACGAAGTGCGAGCCGGTGCCGGGGATCGCGAAGATGCGCTCGATCACCAGGCTGCCGGTCAGGATCCCCGCCGCGGCCGGACCGAGGTACGCGACGACCGGCATCAGGCCCGCGCGCAGCGCGTGGCGCACGACGATCGCGCGCTCGCTCAAGCCCTTCGCGCGCGCCGTGCGCACCCAGTCCTGCGCGAGCGCGTCGAGAAGTCCGGCGCGCGACAACCGCGCGACGTACGCCGCGACCGGCGCGCCGAGCGCGAGCGACGGCAGCACGAGATGGCGCAGCTCGCCGTTGCCCGCCGGCGGCAGCAGCGGCCACGCGAACGCGAACACGAGCACCAGCGCTCCGGCCAGCACGAAGTTCGGCACGGCGATCCCGAGCGTCGCGAGCGCGCGCACCGCGGCGTCGACGCGCGTGCCGCGGCGCAGCGCGGACGCGCAGCCGAGCGCGATCCCCGCGAGCACCGACCACGACAGCGCGAGGCAGCCGAGCGCGAGCGAGATCGGCAGCGAGGCGCCGAGGATCTCGGAGACCGACAGGTCGCGGTAGCGCAGCGACGGCCCGAAGTCGCCGCACGCGAGCCCGCCGAGCACGTTCGCGCCGTCGCCGCCGAGCCAGCTCGCGCGGTGCGCGTCGAGGTTCAGCGGCCCGAGGTACTGCAGGTACTGCTTCCACAGCGGCCAGTCGAGGTGGTACTGCGCGCGCAGCGCCGCCTCGATCGCCGGCGGCAGCTCGCGCTCGCCGTCGAACGGCCCGCCCTTGACCGCGCGCATCAGGAAGAACGAAACGCTGACGACGACCCACAGCGTCAGCGCGAACGCGATGCCGCGGCGCACGAGGAAGCGCGTCACCGCGACCAGCTCCAGAACTTCGGCGGGTGCTCGTCGAGCACGTTCGACTCGAAGCCGCGCAGGCCCGGCCGCACGAGGTTGCGGCTGACGTAGAAGTACACCGGCGCGAGCGGTGCCTCCTCGAGCAGCAGCGCTTCGGCGCGCGCGAGCACGGCGGCGCGCGCCGCGCCTTCCGCACTCGCGGCTGCGGCGAGCAGCGCGTCGTATTCCGCGCTCGCCCAGCCGGTGCGGTTGTTCTCGCTCGCCGACGCGAAGATCTCGAGGAAGTTCGCGGCGTCCGGCCAGTCGCCGAACCACGACGAGCGCGACACGTCGTACTCGCCGTTGCGCTGCGAGTCGATGAAGGTCTTCGTCTCGCGCCCCGCGAGCACGACCTTGACGCCGAGCTCGCGCCGCCACGACTCCGCCGCGACTTCCGCGAGCTCGCGATGGCGCCCCTGCGTGTTGTACGAGAGCTCGAGCGTCGGCAGCGCGCGGCCGCCGGGGCCGTAGCCGGCGGCGGCGAGCAGCGCGCGCGCCGACTCCGCGCCCGCGTCCGCCAGTCGCGCGCCCGCATACCCGTGGATGCCCGGCGGCACGAACGACCACGCGGGCACCTCGCCCGCGCCGGCGACGTTGCGCGCGATCTCCGCGCGCGGCACGACGAGCGCGAGCGCGCGTCGCACGCGCGCGTCGTCGAGCGGCGGCCGCCGCGTGTTGAAGCGGTAGAAGTACGTGCCGAGCACCGGCGCGGGCGCGAAGTCGGGGCGCTCGAGCAGCCGCGCGACGAGCGTCGCCGGCACGTCGGTCAGGAGGTCGAGCTCGCCCGCCTCGTACAGATTGAGCGCGGTGCCGAGGTTGTCGAGCGCCCACACGTCGAGCGTCGCGAGCGCGACGTTCGGCGCGTCCCAGTACGCGTCGTTGCGCGCGAGGCGCAGCCGCTCGTTGACGCGGTGCTCGAGCACGCGGAACGGCCCGTTCGTCACGAGCGCGTGCGGCCGCAGCCAGCGCCGCTGCCAGTCGTCCGGATGCGCGGCGCGCAGCGCCTCGAGCGTCGGCACGTGCACCGGCAAGAGCGCCGGCAGCGACACGAGGTCGAGGAACGACGACCACGGCGCCGCGAGCTCGACTTCGAGCACGCGCTCACCGCGCGCGCGGATCGCGACGGTGTCGAACGGCAGTCGCGGCGCGCCCTGCGCGTCGAGCGTCGTGCTCCACTCGCGCGCGCCGACGACGCGCCACAGCTCCTTGCCGTAGGCGGCGCCGGTGCGCGGATCGAGCAGCCGGCGCCAGCTCGCGGCGAAGTCGCCGGCCGTCACCGGAGCGCCGTTCGACCAGCGCGCGCCCTCGCGCAGCTCGAATGTGTACGTGCGCCGATCCGCCGACACGCTCCAGCGCTCCGCCATTCCCGGCCGCGGCTCGAGCGTGCGCGGATCCTTGACCAAGAGGCCCTCGTACAGACAGCGCAGCACGCGCCCCTCGGGCAACCCCGACGCCAGCGCCGGATCGAGCGACGGGACCTCGGTGCCGTTGTTGAACGCGAGCTGTGCGCGCGGCCGCGCGCCGCGCAACCCGAACGCAAGGCCGAGGCCGAGCAGCGCCAGCGGGAACCCGAGCACCCACGCGAGCGCGCGCCGGCAGCCGGAAATGCGTTCACGCGCGCAGGCTAGCCTGCGCGCTCTGGCAGGTCGACCCACCCGAGCCTTACCTTGGGCGTCGGCAACTCGCGCGCGCTGGGCGGGTAGCCGAGCCGAAGCTCATGATCGCGAATGCCCTGCTCCGCTCCGCTTGCGCACTCGCGGCGCTCGGCGCGCTCGCGCTCGCACAGGGCAACGGCGGCTCGACCGCGATCGGCGCGATCGGCTCGATCGACGAGTTCCATCCGGCGCACCAGCCGGGGCCAAACGGCGAGCGCCCGGCGCTGCCCGCGCCCGCGTACGGCGGCAGTGCGACGCTGCACGTCGAGGTGCTGCCGCCTTCGCTCAACCACGCGCTCGACAACAAGGCGATCGCGCGCTGGATCCTGCGCGAGGTGCACGAGACGCTCGCGCGCCGCGATCCGCAGACGCTCGAGTGGGTGCCCGGCGTCGCGCGCGCGTGGAGCACCGAAGACCTCGTGCGCGTGACGCGTGCGAGCGCGGAGCGACTCGGCGTCGTCGGTTTCGGCAGCCCGCGCGCGAACGGCGCCGAGCTCGCGCTGCGCGGGCGCGCGACCGTGCGCGCCGACGGCGGCTGCCACATCGCGTTCGCCGACGGCTCGAGCGAGACGCTCGCGAGCGCCGACGTGGTCGCGGTGCTGCCGGGCTGCGCGCTGACCGTGCAGTTGCGCGACGGCGTGCGTTGGCACGACGGCCATCCATTCGACGCCGAGGACGCCGCGTTCAGCGTGCGCATGTACTCGATCCCCGGCGTGCCGGCGGGCGAGCTGCGCTACGAGTTCGAGAAGATCGAGCTGGTGACCGTGCTCTCGCCGCGCGAGCTGCGCTACGAGTTCCGCGCGCCGTACTTCGCCGCGCTCGACACCGTGCTCGAGATGTGCCTGTTGCCGCGGCACCTGTACGACCTCGGCGATCCCGACAACGCGCAGGCGGATCCCGAAGGTCGCAAGACCGTGCTCGGCGCGAGCGGCGTCGTCGACGACGCCGCGCGCGCGCGCTACGTCGCGGAGAACTCGCGCAATCGGATGTGGGTCGGCCTCGGGCCGTGGCGCGTCGTGCGCCACGACGACGAGCTCATCGAGGCGCGGCGCTTCGACGGCTACTTCGATCCGGCGCGCGCCGGCTACCTCGACGTCGTGCGCTGGCGCTACTTCCGCGACGACAACGCGGCGTTCCAGGCGCTGCTCGCGGGCGAGCTCGACTTCACGTACCGCGTCGCGTCGACCGACTACTTCGGGCCGGCGTGCCAGTCCGACGCGTTCACGCGCACGTTCTACAAGGGCATGTACCCGGCGCACGCGTTCGGCGTGATCGTGTGGAACACGCGCCGGCCGCTGCTCTCCGATCCGCTCGTGCGCACCGCGCTCGCGCACGCGATCGACCTCGAGCGCTTCAAGACGAGCTACTACCGCGGCGTCGCCGAGATCGTCACCGGCGCGATGAGCCACCTGAGCCCGGCCTACGACGCGACGATCGAGCCGCTGCGCCACGATCCGGCGCGCGCGCGCGCGCTGCTCGCCGAGGCCGGCTGGGACGACCACGACGGCGACGGCCGGCTCGATCGCGACGGCGCCGCGTTCGAGCTCGAGCTCGTGATGCAATCGGGCAATGCGTCGGCGAACGCGATCGCGCTGTTGCTGCAGGAGGCGCTGCGCGCGTTCGGCGGCGAGCTGCGGATCAGCGCGATCGAGCCCAAGCTCGCCAGCGCGCGCGTCAAGGCGCGCGACTTCGACGCGGCGCCACTGGCGTGGATCCCGCCGCTCGAGCAGGACCAGGAGCAGTTGTTCCACTCGCGCTGGGCGCCGCCCGGCCTCGACAGCTCGAACTACTCGGGCTTCGCCGACGCGCAGGTCGACCAGTGGATCGAATCCGCGCAGCGCGAGCTCGATCCGGCGGCGCGCTTCGAGCTGTGGAAGCGCGTGCAGCGGCGCGTGTACGAGCTGCAGCCGCTGCTGTTCCTGTACAGCCCGCCGCGCAAGATCGCGCTGAACCAGAAGCTGCGCGGCTACCGCGTCGGGCGCGAGGACCCGGGCTTCAGCGTGCGCGACTGGTACTACGCGGCGGGAACGGAAGGCACGCGGCCCGCGCGTTGATCGCGATGCTCGCGCTGCTCGCACTCCACTCGATGTTCGCGCTCATCGCAGTGAACTAGATGTTCGCGCTACTCGCACTGAACTAGATGTTCGCGCTCATCGCGAAACGCCTCGCGTGGTTCGTGCCGGTGTGGCTGGCGGTGACGCTGGTCGTGTTCGCGGCGCTGCGCGCCGCGCCCGGCGATCCGGCCGAGGCGTACGGCGGCGAGACGCGGTTGCCGCTGGTCGCCGAGCGCTCGCAGCTCGTCGCGGAGTTTCGCGCGCGCCACCTGCTCGACCAGCCGCTGTGGCGGCAGTACCTGACGTTC
>SCVU01000266.1 GCA_004296785.1 Planctomycetota bacterium | reverse complement strand
GCTGATCGGCGGGCCGTTCTTCCTGTACCTGCTGTGGCGCGAGCGCCGGAGCACGCTGGCATGGTGAACGCGCCACAGATCCTGCTCGAGGCGCGCGGCCTCGAGTTCGGCTACGCGGGCGGCGCGCCGGTGCTGCGCGGCGTCGACCTCGAGCTGTCCGCCGGCCGGCTCGTCGCACTGCTCGGCCCCAACGGCGCCGGCAAGAGCACGCTGTTGCGCGTGCTGTCGGGCTGGCTGCGCCCGGACCGCGGCACGCTGCGCTGCGCGGGAGCCGCGCTGCTCGAGCTGCCGGTGCGCGAGCGCGCGCGGCGCGTCGCGCTGGTGCCGCAGTCGCTGTCGAGCCTGCCGCGCGTGTCGGTCGCCGACTTCGTGCTCGGCGGTCGCTACGTGCACCGCAGCGGCGCGTTCGGCGCGTCGCACGCGGACCGCGCGGTCGTCGCGCAGGCGCTCGCCGACTGCGATCTCGCCGGCGACGGCGCGCGGCTGCTCGACGAGCTGTCGGGCGGCCAGCGCCAGCGCGCGCTGCTCGCGCGCGCGCTCGCGCAGCAGGCGGCGCTCTTGCTGGTAGACGAGCCGACGAACGCGCTCGATCCCGAGCACCAGCTCGCGGTCTTCGACCTGCTCGAGCGGCTCGCGCGCAGCGGGCGTGCGGTCGCGGTCGTCACGCACGACATGAACCTCGCCAGCCAGTACGCCGACGAGATCGCGCTCGTGTGCGCCGGCCGCATCGCCGAGCGCGGCGCGCCGCGCGAGATCCTGTGTGCACAGCGGCTCGCGCCCGTGTACGGCGAGCGCCTCGCCTACGGCGCGTTCGGCGAGCAGCGCTTCGTGCTGCCGTCGCGGCGCACGCCGCGTCCGGACGCGCCGGGCTCCCGCTAGCGGGACGCCGGCGCACATCCGCGCGCGCCGGCGCAGCGGACAGGGGCGCGCGCGCTCGCGATTTGAAAGGATGGCGCGCCCGCGATGTCCAGCACCTCCACACCGGTCGACGCAGCGCTGCACGCGTACGTCGAGGCCCACACGCGCGGCGACGACGCGTTCCTCGTCGAGCTGCGCGCGGCCGCGCGCGCGGCGCGCCTGCCCGACATCGCGATCGCCGCCGCGCAGGCGAGCGCGATGCAGATCCTGCTGCAGCTCGCCGGAGCGCGGCGCGTCGTCGAGGTCGGCACGCTCGGCGGCTACTCGGCGATCCAGATGGCGCGCGCGCTGCCGGCGGACGGCGAGCTCGTGACGATCGAGCTCGAGCCGAAGCACGCGGCGTTCGCGCGCGAGTGGATCGCGCGCTCCGACGTCGCGGCGCGCGTGCGCGTCGTCGAGGGTTCGGGGCGCGACGTGCTGCCGACGCTGCCGACGGCGTGGGCCGACGCGTGCTTCCTCGACGCGGACAAGGCCGGGTACTCGGAGTATCTGTGCGAGTGCCTGCGCATCGTGCGGCCGGGCGGGCTGGTGATGGCGGACAACGCGTTCGCGTTCGGCGAGCTGTTGAACGCGCACGCGGCCGACGGCGGCGTCGCGGCGATCCGCGCGTTCAACGAGCTCGTGCCGCGCATCCGCAACCTGCACGCGGTGATCGCGCCGTTCGGCGACGGGCTGTGGATCGGCGTGATCCAGGGCGGCGCGGCGCAGGGCTGCGCGCCGAGCTAGGCGGGCTGCGCGTTCGCGCCCAGGCGCCGCAGCACGCGCGGCGGGAGCTGCGCGGCGATCTTCCACGCGTCGTTCGAATCGTCGCCGTCGCGTTCGAGCACGAGCACGCCGCACTTCTTCAGCGCGATCGCGCCGGCGCTCTTCGCCGGCAGTCCGACGAGCACGCACGCGAGCTCCGACAGCCACGGCTCGTGGCCGACGCACCACAGCGATCCCTCGCCGCGTGCGGCGAGCTCCGCGGCGAGGGCGGCGTCGGGTGCGCGCGCGAGTCCCGCGTGCACATCGACCGGCACGTCGACCGACGCATCGCCGTTCGCATCCTGCGCCGCGAGCAACGCCGCCGTCTGCGCCGCGCGCAACCACGGGCTGTGCAGGATCCGCGTCGGCGCGTACTCGAGCGCCGCGAGTCCGGCGCGGCACTCGAGCAGTCTTTCGCGCCCCTCGGAAGTCAATGCGCGCTCGGCGTCGGGGCGCTTGGCGCGGCGCTCCTGCGCGCGCGCGTGTCGGATCAGCAAGATCTGCATGGCTCTGTGCGCAGCCTAGCGCGCGACTGCGCTTTCTTTGCAATTCGAGCCTTGTCCCGCGCCACCGCGCCGGTCGATGGACCGACATCGAAATGGCTACCCTGTCCGCCATGTCCGACGACCCGCGGCTGCCGGATTCCGACAGCTTCCTGAACCGCGAGCTCGCGCAGATCGAGTTCAACGCGCGCGTGCTCGAGCAGGCGCGCGACGTGCGCGTGCCGCTGCTCGAGCGACTGCGCTTCCTGACCATCTCGACCGCCAACCTCGACGAGTTCTTCGAGATCCGCGTCGCCGGTCTCAAGCAGCAGCAGGCGCTCGAGGTCGAGTACCGCGGCCCCGACGGCCAGTCGGTCGACGAACAGCTCGCGCGCATCCGCGAGCGCGCGCACAAGCTCGTCGACGCGCAGTACCGCGTGCTGAACGAGGACGTGCTGCCCGCGCTGCGCCGCGAGGGGATCGCGCTGCTGCAGCGCAGCGAGTGGAACGCCGCGACCGCCGCGTGGATCGACGACTACTTCGAGCGCGAGGTGCTGCCCGTGCTGACGCCGGTCGGGCTCGATCCGGCGCACCCGTTCCCGCGCGTACTCAACAAGAGCCTGAACCTGATCGCGCGGCTCGA
>SCVU01000032.1 GCA_004296785.1 Planctomycetota bacterium | reverse complement strand
GACGCGGCGTACTGAGCATCAGGCGGGGACGGCTCGCGCGCAGCGCGCTCTTCCGCGCGCGCCGCTCCGTGACGCGTGCAGCGCGCGGCGGTATCCTGTTCGCCCGAAATGGCTGACAAGATCCATGGCTGACAAGATCATCTTCCAGCTCCAGGAGCTTTCGAAGTACTACGGCCAGCGCAAGGTGCTCGACGGCATCACGCTGGCGTTCCTCGAGGGCGCGAAGATCGGCGTGATCGGCTCGAACGGCGCCGGCAAGTCGACGCTGCTGCGCATCATCGGCGGCGAGGACAAGCAGTTCGAAGGCACCGCGAAGCCGATCGGCGAGCTGTCGATCGGCTACTTGTCGCAGGAGCCGCCGCTCAACGAGGCGCTGACGGTCGAGGGCAACTTGAAGGAGGCGGTGAAGCCGCTGCTCGAGCTGCAGGCGCGCTACGAGAAGCTCGCCGAGGCCGGCGACATGGGCGAGGAGTTCATGCACCTGTCCGAGCAGATGGAACACCACGAGGTGTGGGAGCTCGACAGCCGGCTCGACCAGGCCGCGGAAGCGCTGAAGCTGCCGCCGATGGACGCCGACGTGCGCAAGCTGTCGGGCGGCGAGCGCCGCCGCGTCGCGCTGTGCAAGCTGCTGATCTCGCACCCGGACATGCTGCTGCTCGACGAGCCGACCAACCACCTCGACGCCGACACGGTCGAGTGGCTCGAGCACCACCTGAAGGACTATCACGGCACGGTGATCCTGATCACCCACGACCGCTACTTCCTCGACAACGTCGTCGGCTGGATGCTCGAGGTCGAGCGCGGCAAGACGATTCCGTACGAGGGCAATTACAGCCAGTACCTCGAGATCAAGCAGAAGCGGCTGGAGACCAAGCGCGGTCAGGACGCGGCGCGCGAGAAGGTGATCGCGCGCGAGCTCGAGTGGATCCGCAAGACGCCGAAGGCGCGCACGACGCGCTCGAAGTCGCGCATGGCGCGCTACAAGGAATTGATCGAGCAGCGCGCCGACCAGCAGCTCGAGGAGCTCGACCTGCGGATTCCGCCCGGCCCGCGACTGGGCGACAAGGTGATCCAGTTCGATCGCGTCACGAAGGGCTACGGCGAGCGCGTGCTGATGAACGATCTGTCGTTCGAGGTGCCGCCCGGCGGCATCCTCGGCGTCGTCGGCGCCAACGGCATGGGCAAGACGACGATGCTGCGGCTGATCCTCGGGCAGGAACAGCCGGACAAGGGCAAGGTCGTGATCGGCTCGACGGTCAAGTTGCGCTACCTCGACCAGTCGCGCGCGATCCTCGACGACGACAAGAGCGTCTACGACAACATCACCGAGGGCAATGCGCTGATCCCGTTCGGCGGCAAGACGCTCGACGGCCGCGCGTACGTCGCGCGCTTCAACTTCAAGGGCGAGGACCAGCAGAAGCTGCTCGGCGAGTGCTCGGGCGGCATGCGCAACCGCGTGCTGCTCGCGAAGATGCTGCGCGAGCCGGCCAACGTGATCATCATGGACGAGCCGACCAACGACCTCGATCTCGAGACGCTGCGCGTGCTCGAGGAGGCCGTGCAGGAGTACCCGGGCTCGGCGATCGTCGTCAGCCACGACCGCTACTTCCTCAATCGCGTTGCGACGCACATCCTCGCGTTCGAGGGCAATGCCGAGGTCCACTTCTATCCCGGCGACTACGAGGGCTATGCCGAGTGGCGCAAGCAGGACCGCGAGAAGCGCGGCGTGAAGGCCGTGTCGAAGGCCGGCAAGTACCGCCAACTGCTGCGCACGTGAACACGCGGCGCTGCCTGCCCGCCGGAGCGCCGCAGCTCGCACGCTCGGAGGACCTCGAACGCGCGCTGGCGACGCTGCGCGCGTTCGCGCCGCGCGATCCGCAACAGGCGGCGTTCCGCGCGCAGATGCTCGCGTTCTGCGCCGCGCATCCGGATGCGCTGTGGCGCACGTGTCTCGAGGGTCACCTGACCGCGTCGGGGCTGATCGTCGATGCCGCCGGCGAGTGCGGGCTGTTGTGCTTGCACAAGAAGCTCGGAAGATGGCTGCAACTCGGCGGTCACGTCGACGGCGACGCGAACCTCGCGGCCGCCGCGCTGCGCGAGGGCATCGAGGAGAGCGGGATCGCCGGACTGCGCGTCGATCCCGAGCCGATCGACCTCGACGCGCACCGGATCCCCGCGCGCGCGAACGAACCCGAGCACTGGCATCTCGACGTGCGTTTCCTGCTCGTCGCGCCGCCCGATTCCACGCCGGTACTGAGCGCGGAGTCGCTCGAATTGCGCTGGTTCACCAAGCGCGAATTGAGCTCGATCCCGACCGACGATTCGGTGCGTCGACTGTATGAGTTGGCCGGGCTCGCCTAGCGCGATCACGCGCTTGCAACGAGATTGGATTTCGCCCATCCTCTCTCGCCGCGCGCGAGAAGGAAGCGCGCGAAGCTCCATCCTCTCTCTCTCGGAAACGCACGCACCCTCTCCCTGATCATGGCCAAGGAAAAGCGCATTCGTCGTACCGCCGAACAGATCATTGCGGACCTCCAGGCGGAGATCGCCCGCGTGCAGTCGCGGGCGCAGGCCAAGCAGCTCAAGCAATCGTCGGCCGGCAAGGCCGCCGTAACCGCGTTGCGCGCGATCGACAAGGGACTCGACTCGGCCGCGGAAGAGAACAATTCACTGCTGCGCCACGCGCTCGCCGACGCGCGCAAGCCGCTCGCCGCGTACCTCGAATCGCAGGGCATGGACCTGCCGAAGCCGCGCATGCCGCGCGGCCGCCGTCCGGCCGCGGCGATGGCCTAGTCGGCCGCCCCTTCCGGGGTCGGGTACGCCGGCAGCGTCGTGAGCCGCGCGTCGTCGATCGCCGCGCCGACGGCGAAGTGATACAGGCTTTGCCATGCCTCATCGCGCATGCCGAGCAGCGCATGCACGCCGTCGTCGAAGAAGCAGCCGATGCCGGTCGCGCGGACGCCGGCCGCTTCCGCTTCGAGGTACAGCACCTGACCGAGCGCGCCGCACTCGCGGAACAGCCGCGGGTACGCGCGCGCTCCGAGTGAGGCGAAGCCAGCTTCGAGCTCGCACAACATCCCCGCGCTGAACGCGCCGTTGCCGGCCAACGCCTGCTGGCACGACAGCGCCGCGGCGACTCCGCGCATGTCGCCGGCGTGCAACCGGTACAGCTCGATGCCGCTCGGCGCGTCGACGCGCGCCCACTCGAACTCGGGTCGGCAGCGCGCGCGCAGATCCCCGGCCGCGCCGCTGCGCCGCGCGCAGAAGTACAGACCGGGCGCGAGCCCGTCGACGCGGTGCACGAACAGCAACAGGTGCGCGCGCGGCGGCGGCGCGAGCGCCGCGAAGGCCGGATGCGCGGCGTGCGGCAGCGCGGCCGCGAGCATGCGCTCGAACGCCGCGCGCGCGAGCGCGGTGCGGCCGTCCATGTCGACCGCGCTGCGCCGCGTGCGCGCGACGGCGCGGAACGAGCGCGTGCACGGCGACGAGGCGAGCACGAGCGCCGGCGCGTGCTCGGCGCGCTCCGCGCTCGCGCGCGGCGCTCTCGCCAGCGCTTCCTCGAGCGCGTCGATCGCCTCCCAATCGACGTGCTCGGCCGACAGCTCGTTCGGCCGCGCGCCGCCGGCGCGCCACTCGAGCTCGGCGAGCCGCGGCTGCGCGCGTGAACTGGCGCCCGGCGCGAGCACGAGCGCGAGGTCGGGGAGCTCGCGCTCCGGCCCACGCGCCGGCCAACCGGCCGCGACAGTGAGCGGCGCGAGCTCGGCCTCCGCGAGCTCGTCGACGCGCCAACCCTGCGCGTGCGCCGCGAGTCCAAGCGCCGCCAGCGCGTGTCCGAGATCGTGTTGGCAGTAGCGCCACGCGCGCAGTCCGTACTTCCACGCCTCGCGCCACGGGATCGACGTCGGCACGAGTAGCGCGCTGCCCGGAGCGCAGCCGTCGAACGCGCGGCGCCACGACTCGCGCGTGCACGTCGCCAGTCGCTCGAGCGCGTGCTCGCGCGGCGCGTAGTGCCACAGCGCGGGCTCGTCGGCGAGCCCCCACTCGGGTCCGAGCGCGAGGTACAGCTCGGTCGGGTGCAGATTGCCGCTGGATGGATTCGCGCGCAGCGCCCAGCGCGCGTCGCCCGCCTGCTTCCACGCGGTGACGGCGAGCGAGTCGAAGCACAGCTCGGACGCGAGCGCCGCGCTCGGCGCGCTCGGCTCGCGCGCCGCACCGCGCAGCACTTCGTCGTAGCGCGCGGCGCCGTCGGAGCTCGGCACCTGCAGCGCGACGCGCGGCGCCCCGAGCCAAGTCCTAAACGGCGCCGGCTGGTTCGCCCAGTCGAGCCAGCCCGGGCCGTCGGCGTAGCGGTGCGTGTGGTGCTTCGACACGCGGTGGTACGCGCGCGCGATCTCGAGCGGCGCCGGCGGTGCGCCGGCCGCGGGCTCGCGATCCTCCGCGCCCGCGCGGCGCCGCCAAAGGTCCGACCAGGGCATGCGCGCGAGCCTATGGGATCGGCGCGCGAATGGAACTATCCTGCGCGAATGCTCGATCGCCGCTGCCTCGCTCTCGTTCCGTTCCTGCTCGTGGTCGGCGCGTGTGGAGACGATCCGGCGCCCGCGCCCGCGCCGAAGTCCGACAACGGCGCCGCGCCGGTCGCGAACGCGCCGGCGCTGCCGGCGAACGGCGAGAAACCCGCCGAGCCGAAGCCGGCCGAGCCCGCGCCGGTCGCGAAGCTCGAGCCGTGGGTCGGCCCGATCGACCCC
>SCVU01000265.1 GCA_004296785.1 Planctomycetota bacterium | reverse complement strand
CCGAGCTCGCGACCGAGCTCGCGGCGATCACGCACCCGCCGCTCGCGGTGGTCGGCCTGGGCTTCGGTCCGGACGGCGCGCGCGCCGTGCCGCGCGGCTTCGGCGCGCTCGTGTGCGGCGGCGAGAAGCTCGCGCTGCTCGGCTGCCAGTGGGACAGCGCGATCTTCGACGGCCGTGCGCCGCGCGAGCACGCGCTCGTGCGCTGCATGTACGGCGGCGTGCTCGCGCCGCAGGCCGCGCTGCGCAGCGACGACGAGCTCGTCGCGACGGCGCGCGCGGATCTGCGCGCGCTGCTCGGCATCGAGGCCGCGCCGGCGTTCACGCGCGTCGCGCGCTGGGAACGCGCGATCCCGCAGTACGACATGGGCCACCGCGAGCGCCGCGCGCGGATCGAAGGCGCCGTCGAGCGCAGCTTCGGCCTGTACCTGTGCGGCAATGCGACCTCGGGCGTCGCGTTCGCGCGCGCCGGCTTCAGCGGCCTGCTCGCGGGCGAGAAGGCCGCGCGCGGCCTGGCGCAGCGCTAGCGAGCGAGTCAGTCGATGCACGCGTCGCTCGTGCAGACCGATCACCGGCCCTGGCCGCTGCCGCGCGGTCCGTGGGCGATGACGCAGACGTGGCACGACCTGCTCTTCGCGCACTGGCCGGTCGACGCGGTGGCGCTCGCGCGCGCGTGCGCGCTGCCGGACGCGCTCGAGCTCGACCTGTACGACGGCCGCGCGTGGCTAGGCATCGTGCCGTTCCGCATGAGCGGCGTGCGCGTGCGCGCGCTGCCGCCGCTGCCGGGCGCGCACGCGTTCCCGGAGCTCAACGTCCGCACGTACGTGCGCGTGCGCGCGCGGCCCGAGGAGAAGCCGGGTGTGTGGTTCCTGTCGCTCGACGCGACGAGCGCGCTCGCGGTCGCGGCGGCGCGCGCGTGGTTCGCGCTGCCGTACTTCCGCGCGCGGATGAGCTGTCGCGCGGACGGCGAACGCATCCACTACGCGAGCGACCGCAGCGACGCGCGCGGGGCCGCCTCGGCTCTCGCGCTCGAGTACGAGCCGACCGGGCCGGTCGAGCGCGCGCGGCGCGGCAGCTTCGAGAGCTGGGCGACCGACCGCTACTGCCTGTACGCGCTCACGCGCACCGGCAAACTGCTGCGCAGCGAGATCCACCACCTGCCGTGGCCGCTGCAGCCGGCGCGCGCCCGCTGGTCGGCGAACACGGCCGCGCGGGCGCACCGGCTCGAGCTCCCCGACGACCGGCCGCCCCACCTCGCATTCGCGCGCCGCATCGAGGTGGCGATCTGGGCACCGCGGCGCGTCGCGCGCGCCTGAACGCGGGTCGGCGCTCCGAAAACACCGCGAAATCAAGCCCGGCGAGGGCTTCCAGAGATCCGGGGGCGCTTGTTAACCTCTTCCCCCCGATTCCCTCCGCGACACAGTCCCGCAAGAAACCGCCCATGTCCGATCAAGCCTGCTCCGTCTGCGTCGGTCAAGTCGTCCCCGACTTCAAGCTCACCACGTTCCTCCCGACCGAAGGCGGCTTCGGCGAGTTCGACCTCGGCGCCGCGCGCAAGGCGAAGCAGTGGACGGCGGTCGTGTTCTACCCGGCCGACTTCACGTTCGTCTGCGCGACGGAGTTCGCGGCGCTCGCGGAGCTCTACGCCGAGTTCAAGAAGAACAAGTGCGAGGTCGTGACGGTGTCGACGGACACGCAGTTCACGCACCTCGCGTGGGCCCGCGAAGAGAAGGAGCTCGCCAAGGCCGAGTTCCCGATGGGCGCCGATCCGACCGGCAAGGTCACGCGCCTGTTCGGCGTGTACGACGAGGGCTCGGGCCTCGCGCTGCGCGGTTCGTTCCTGATCAGCCCCGAGGGCAAGCTCACGAACGCCGAGGTCAACTTCTACAACGTCGGCCGCAACATGCAGGAGCTGCTGCGCAAGCTCAAGGCCAACGTGTACCTCGCGAAGAACGGCGAGCAGGCCTGCCCGGCGAACTGGAAGCAGGCCGGCGACGCGACGCTGACGCCCAGCGCGAAGCTGGTCGGCCGCGTGCACGACGCGCTGAAGAAGAAGTAGCGAGCACGCGCGCTGGCGCTCGCCGCGCCCGGCGCACGGATCCGACGTGATCCCGCTGCGCGACACCGAGCCGATCCGGCGCGTGACGTGGGTCACGTGGCTGCTGATCGCGGCCAATGGGCTCGCGTTCGCGTACGAGTGGCGCCTCGGCGAGCGCGGGCTCGAGAACTTGATCGAGCAGTACGCGCTGCACCCGGCCTTCTACGCCGAGTACGGGCCGCGCGCGCTGCTCGAGCACCCGCGCGAGCTCGCGCTGCCGTTCCTGACGAGCATGTTCCTGCACGGCGGGCTCGCGCACGTGCTCGGGAACGTCTGGATGCTGTGGATCTTCGGCGACAACGTCGAGGACCGGCTCGGGCCCGTGCGCTTCCTCGTGTTCTACCTGCTCGCCGGCGTGCTGGCGGGCGTCGTTCACGTGATCACGAACAGCGCGAGCGCGGTCCCGACGATCGGCGCGTCGGGGGCGATCGCCGGCGTGATGGGCGCGTACTTCGTGCTGTTCCCGCGCGCGCGGGTGGTCGTGTTCCTGCCGATCCTGATCCTGCCGGCGCTGTTCGAGGTTCCGGCGGTCGTGTTCCTCGCGCTGTGGTTCCTGCTGCAGATCGCGCAGGGGGCGCTGATGAGCGGGCTCGAGGGCCAGAGCTCGGGCGGCATCGCGTGGTGGGCGCACGTCGGCGGCTTCCTCGGCGGGATCGCGCTGCTGGCGCTGCTCGGCGGACGGCGCGCGCCGCGGCGTGAACCGCGGCGCGACTAGCGCGTCGCGATCACCGCACCGCGCTCGACGAGCAGCGCGCGCAGCAGCGAGCGATGGCAGCGCTCCTCGCGCTCGCAGTAGCAACCGACCGAGAAGTCGCTCGTGTGCGAGAGCGCGGCGAGCAGGTCGAGCGCGCGCGCGGCGGCCGGCTCCCCCATCTCGCGCGTGTAGCGCTTCGCGAATGCTCTCCACTGCGCGTCGGTCTCCACGGCCTGCCCGAGCTTCATCGTCGCCACGCTCGGCGCGAGATCGGGAAACCACACGTCGTACCAGTCGTCCTTTGCGAAGCGCGCCTTCGGCACGCCGCGCGGCGGACGGCGCACGGTGCCGATGCGCGTGCCTTCGCCGCGAACGCGCGCGGATCCGAGGCGGACGATGCGGATCGCCATGGCGTCGAACTCGAACCCTAGCTCCGCGTCGCGACGGTGATCAGGTACTCGCGGCCCCAACGCACCTTGCCGTCGGCCGCGCACACGTAGCCGCGCAGGAACTCGATGAAGTCGGCGCGGTACGCGGCCGCCTTGTCGGGCGCCAGCGACGCGTGAGCGCGGTGCGTCGGCCCGTAGCGGCCGATGAACAGATCGGCGATCTGCTCCGGCGCTTCGCCGAACTCCGGGCAGTCGTAGCGCTCGAACTCGAAGGCGCCGAACGCGCCGCCGAGCAGCCGCCGCACCGCCGCTTCGTCGCCCCACTCGAACGGACTGGCGAGACCCGGCGGCGGCGGCACGTGGCGCGCGGTCAGCGCGAAGAACTTGCCCAGGCCGCCCTCGCGCGTCCACGCCTGGATCGCGACGCGGCCGCCGCGCTTCGTGACGCGCGCGAGCTCGCTCGCGACCTTCCGCTGGTCCGGCGCGAACATCAGGCCGCACGAGGACGTGACGACGTCGAAGCTCGCGTCGGGGAACGGGAGCGCCTCGGCGTCGCCGGGGGTCCATGCGATGCCGCCGAGTTGCTCGCGCGCCGCGCGCTGCTCGGCGACCGCGAGCAGCTCGGGCGTGAGGTCGAGCGCGGTGACGTCGGCGCCGCGCGCGCGTGCGACGAGCGCGGTGTTGCCGGTGCCGCACGCGACGTCGAGCACGCGCTCGCCGGCGCGGATGCGCGCGACGCGGACGAGGTGGTCGGCGACGGAGCGGATGCCGCGCGCGATCGCGTCGTACTCGCCGGACGCCCACATCGCGCGGTGCTTCTGCTTGAGGTCGCTGGTCATCTCGGTTCCTCTTCTCAACGGCCTTTCTTGAGCACGTCCCGCGCGATCACCACCCGCTGGATCTCGCTCGTGCCCTCGTAGATCCGCGTGACGCGCGCGTCCCGGTAGAGCTTCTCGATCACGTACTCGCTCGAGTAGCCCATCCCGCCGTGGATCTGCACCGCCCGGTCGACGATCCGGTCGAGCGCCTCCGTGCAGAACAGCTTCGTCATCGCCGACTCGCGGCTGAACGGCTCTTCCGCGTCGCACAGCGCCGCCGTGCTGCGGATCATCCGCTCCATCGCGAAGATCTCGGTCGCCGAGTCCGCGAGCATCCACTGGATCGCCTGCAAGTCCCCGATCGGCTTGCCGAACGCCTCGCGCTCGCCCGCGTACTTCGCGGAGAGCTCGTGCGCCTCGCGCGCGCAACCGAGGCAGTTCGCGGCGAGCGCGAGGCGCCCGCGGTCGAGCGTCTGCATCGCGATGCGGAACCCGTCGCCGACTTCGCCCAGGCGCATCGAATCGGGCACGCGCACGCCGTCGAACACGAGCGTGACGGTCGCGGATCCGCGCTGCCCCATCTTCTCCTCGCGCTTGCCGATCGCATAGCCGCGCGCGTCGCGCGGCACGAGGAACGCCGTGATGCCGCCGCGCGCGCGCTTCTTCGCATCGGTCACCGCGTACACGGTGACGATGTCCGCGATGTCGCCCGCGGTGATCCAGACCTTCTCGCCGTCGAGGATCCAGTCGGAGCCGTCGCGCCGCGCGGACGCGCGCATCGAGCCCGGGTCGGAACCGGCGTTCGCCTCGGAGAGCGCGTAGGCCGCGAGCGTCTTGCCCGCCGCCATGTCGGGCAGGAAGCGGCGCTTCTGCTCGTCGCTGCCGCCGAGCAGGATCGACATCGCGCCGATCGACGCGCTCGCGCCGTAGGTCACGGCGGTCGCGAAATCGCCGCGCGTGATCTCCTCCATCACGACGCACAGGCCGGTCTCGCCGAGGCCCGAGCCGCCGTACGCGTCGGGGATCGCGACGCCGAACAGGCCGGCCTCGGCCATCGCCGCGAGCAGCTCGCGCGGCACGCGGTGCGCGCGCTCGATCTCCGCGGCGAGCGGGCGGATGCGTTCGTCGGTGAACTGCCGCGCGAGCTCGCGCAGCATCTCGTGCTCGTCGGACAGGCGCAGGACGGATCCGGACATGCGGCCGCCGATTATGTCGGATCGGCGGCGACGCGTCTCCACGCGGCGACCGTCTTGCGCGCGTGCTCGGCCCACGTGAAGCGCGCGGCGATCGCGCGGCGCGCCTCGGCCGCGCGCGCGTCGAGCCCGCTCTCGATCGCGCGCTCGAGCAACGCCGCGAGCGCGCCCGCGTCCGCGACCGCCTCGGCCGGCGCCCACGTCGCGGCGTCGCCGAGCGCCTCTTGGAACGCGGGCAGCGGGCTCGCGAGCACCGCCGTCCCCGATGCGAACGCCTCGAGCGGCGTGACCGGCGTCAGTTCGCCGTCCGACACGTGCGCGAGCGCCGCGCTCTCCGCCATCACGCGCGGCATCTGCTCCTCGATCGCGTGGCCGATCCACTCGACGCTCTCGCGCACGCCGAGCGCGGCCGCGCGCGCGAAGAGCGGCTCGCGCTCGATGCCGTCGGGCCCGACGAACAGCAGGCGTGCGGCGCGACCGCGCGCCGCCAGACGCGCGAACGCCTCGAGCAGCGCCGCGTGCCCGCGGCCGGACCGCAGCGCGCCGAGCACGAGCACCTGCGCCGGCTCCCGGCGCGCGATCGGTTCGCGCTGCTCGCGCGCCCAGTGCTCGCAGCCGGTCGAGACGTGGTGGATGCGCTCGGGCGCGACGCCGAGCTCGCCCGTGAGCCGCTGTGCCGCGTGCGCGCTCGCGACGAGCAGCCCCGCCATCGCTGCGCAGCGCGCGCGCAGCCGCGGATCCGCGCGCAGCTCGGGCACCGGCAAGAGCTGGCGCACCTTGCGCAGCGGCGGGTAGTGCGCGTGGATCCTGTGGAACAGGTCGAGCGGTCCGCACGACCACGCGGCGTCGAAACCCGCGTACGCGCGCCACTCCAGCGCGCGCCGCGGCAGCACGACGTTGACCCGCCGCACGCGCGCTTCGAATCCCGCGAGCCCGATCCACGGCTCGCCGATCACGCGCGGGTCCGAGCCCCACTCGAACAGCACGAGCTCGATGCCCGCGAGCTCGGCCGGCGGCAGGCGCACGAGCGCGCGCGTCAGCTCGCGCGCGTAGCGCCCGACGCCCGGCCAGTGCGTCGTCGCGGGCAGATAGTCGAGCGCGACGCGCAGCCCTGAGTGCGCTCGCCGCATGCTCAGGTCGCGAGCTCGGTGCGGATGCCCTGCTCGACCGCGTCGCAGAACCGATCGATGTCGGCCGGCAGCGTGTACACGCACGGCGAGATGCGCAGGCCCTCGACCGTGTCGCGCCCGTCGATCTTGCCGATGTACACGGTGAAGATCCGGTGCTTGGTCCACAGCCAGCCCTGGAACTTCGCCATGTCCATCCCGTCGACCGCGAAGTTCGCCACGCCGCTCGCCCAACCGGGTGCGAGGCTCGTCTTCAGGCGCACGCGCGGATTCGAGCTGAGGCGCTTCGCCCAGCGGTTGCGCAGGTACAGCATGCGCGCGAGCTTGCGCGCGCCGCCGATGCCGCGGTGGAACGCGAGCGCGTCGGCGATGGCGAGGAAGTTCGCCGCCGGGTGCGTGCCGATCTCCTCGAACTTGCGGATGTCGGCGTCCTGCGTGGCGTTGGCCGCCATCAGCGGCCACAGCGCGCGGATCTTGTCTCGGCGCACGTACAGGAGTCCGCTGCCGTGCGGCGCGAACAGCCACTTGTGCAGCGACACGCCGTAGTAGTCGCAGTCGATGTCGGAGATCTTGAAGTCGAGGTGCGCGAACGCGTGCGCGCCGTCGACGATGACGGGGATCCCGTGCTTGCGGCCGAGCGCGACGACTTCGGCGACCGGCAGCACCTGCCCGGTCAGGAACACGACGTGGCTGACGAGGATCAGCTTCGTGCGCGGCGTGATCGCGGCCTCGAACGCGCGCACGACCGGCGCGGCATCGGACAGCGGCAGCGGCAGATCGATCTTGACGAGCTCGACGCCGTCGCGGCGCACGCGCTGCTCGATCGTCGTCAGCATGCGCGGATAGTCGTAGTGCGTCGTGAGGATCTGATCGCCGCGCTCGAGGTCGAAGCCGAACAGGCAGGTCTCGAGACCCTCGGATGCGTTGCGCGTGATCGCGATCTCCTCGGCGTCGACGCCCGACAACTGCGCGAGCTCCTGGCGCACCGTCTCCTTCTGCGGCTCCTGCAGCTGCCACAGCACGTAGGCCGGCGCGGTGTTCGCGTGGTCGAGGTAGCGCTTGACCGCTTCCTGCACGACGCGCGGCGACGGGCACACGCCGCCGTTGTTCAGATTCAGCATCGAGCGGTCGGGCGTGAAGCCCTGACTGACCACCTGCCAGAACTCCTCGTCGCGCGCCGCGTCGTCGAGGTTCGCGTGCGCCGGCCAGGCGGCGAGCGCTTCGAGCGCGCCGGCGATGCCACGGGGATCGAGCGCGAGTCCGGCGAGCGCGGGTGTCGTCATGGAACCGAGGAACGAGCGACGGGAGAGCACTGCGCAGGACGATAGCTCGCGCGAAGCGGCCGCGGCAACGTTGCGCGCTACGCTAACCGTCGATGAGTTCCGCACCAGCCCCGACGAAACCGGAAACGGCGCAGCCGAAGCGCAAGCGGCCGGAGTTCCGCACCGCGCTGCGCCTGCTGTGGCCGCTGCTGCGTCCGCGGCGCCGCCTGCTGTTCGGCTGCCTGCTGCTGTTGCTCGTCGGCCGCGGCGCGGGACTGATGCTGCCGGCCGCCGGCAAGTACCTGCTCGACGAGGTCGTCGGCAAGGGCCGGCGCGAGCTCTTGCTGCCGCTCGTGCTCGGCTGCGGCGGCGCGGTCGCCGTGCAAGGCCTCGTCGCGTGGTCGCTCGTGCAACTGCTGTCGAAATCGGCGCAGCGGCTGATCGCCGACAAGCGCATCGAGCTGCAGCGACACGTCGGCCGCCTCGCGGTCGCGTGGTACGACAAGCAGAAGAGCGGCGCGCTCGTGTCGCGCGTGATGAGCGACATCGAGGGCATCCGCAACCTCGTCGGCACCGGCATGGTCGAGCTCGTCGGCTCGTCGATCACCGCGCTCGGCGCGTTCGGACTGCTGCTGTGGCTGTCGTGGCGGCTGACGCTGTCAGTGCTCCTGCTGCTCGTCGCGTTCGGCGCGCTGCTCCTGTGGGCGTTCAAGACGATCCGGCCGATCTACCGCGAGCGGATGAAGATCCAGAGCGAGGTCTCCGGCCGCCTCGCCGAGGGCCTGGCCGGCGTGCGCGTGGTCAAGGGCTTCCGCGCCGAGGCGCGCGAGTCCGAGGTGTTCACCGCCGGCGCGCTGCGCATCTTCGAGAACGTGCGCAAGACGCTCACCGCGAGCGCGGGCCTGCATCTCGCCGCCTCGCTCTTGATGGGCACGGCCGGCGTGATCGTGCTGTACGTCGGCGGCAGCGACATCCTCGACGGCCGCATGACGAGCGGCGACTTCCTCGCGTACGCGATGAGCCTCGGGCTGCTCGCGGCGCCGGTCGTGATGCTCGCGAGCCTCGGCACCGAGCTCACCGATGCGTTCGCCGGGCTCGAGCGCGTCGACGAACTGTTGAAGGAGACGCCGGAGGACGCCGACCCCAAGCGCGCGCAACGGCTCGAGCGCGTGCGCGGCGACGTGCGCTTCGAGAACGTCAGCTTCGCGTACGAGGACGAGCGCTGGGTGCTGTCCGAGCTCGACCTCGAAGCGCCCGCGGGCACGGTCACCGCGCTCGTCGGCCCCTCCGGCGCCGGCAAGAGCACGCTCGTCGCGCTCGTCGCGGCGTTCGCGACGCCGCAGCGCGGCCGCGTGACGGTCGACGGCGTCGATCTCGCGACGGTCGAGCTCGGTTCGTGGCGCGCGCAGCTCGGCGTCGTGCTGCAGGACTCGTTCCTGTTCGACGGCACGATCCGCGAGAACATCGCGTACGGCCGCCCGAGCGCGACGCCCGAGCAGATCGACGACGCCGCGCGCGCCGCGCACGTGCTCGAGTTCGCATCCGCGCTGCCGCTGGGGCTCGACACGATCATCGGCGAGCGCGGCGTCAAGCTCTCCGGCGGGCAGCGGCAACGCGTCGCGATCGCGCGCGCGCTCGCCGCCGATCCGCGCGTGCTGATCCTCGACGAGGCGACCAGCCACCTCGACACGGAGTCGGAGTCGCTGATCCAGGAAGCGCTGCGGACGCTGATGCGCGGGCGCACGACGTTCGTGATCGCGCACCGGCTCTCGACGATCCGCGGCGCCGATCAGATCCTCGTGCTCGAGCACGGGCGCGTCGTCGAGCGCGGGCGGCACGAAGAATTGCTCGCGCGTTCGGGCCGCTACGCCGAGCTGCACGAGCGGCAGGCCGGCGCGTGGATCGGCCTCAGTGCGAGCTCGACTTCGCCGCCGACTTCGCCGGCTTGCGCGCCTTGATGCGGCGCGTGCGCGGCGCGAGCTTGCCATCGGTCGCGCCGTCGAGCGCGTCGAGCTCGAGCATCTTGCCGGCCAGCGCTTCCGCGGTCAGCAGCTTCTTGTCGAGGCAGATCTCGGCCAGCGACTGACACAACAGCGTCAAGTGACCGATCTCGTCCTCGAGCGCGGCGATGCGCTCCTCGGTGTCGCTCTCGCGGCGGAAGCGCAGCAGACGCGCGCGGCGCGCGCCGTTCTCGATCGCCTCGAGCTTCTTGTTGTCTTGCAGGCGGCGGATGAGCAGCAGGGTCGTCATGATCCGCACAGGATAGCGCAGCGCTCAATCGCCGCGGCGCTTCGGCAGGCCGTGCTTGCGCCGAAGTGCTTCCATGTCGACCGGCTTCGGCGCGGGCGCCGCGGGCTTCGGCGCGGTGACCTTTCCGTCGGCGACGCCGTCCTCGAGATCGACCGCCTGCAGGGCGGCCTCGAACTGCTGCTGCGTCGCGATGCCGCGGTCCATCAGCAGCCGGATCAACACGCGGATGAGGAGCGCGTGGCGCGCGAGCTCCTCCTCCAGCAGTTCGACGCGCGCATCGGTTTCCTGCTGCTGCCGCGAAGTCGCCGCGGAGCGGTGCATGCGCGCGCGGTTCGCCTGCTCGAAGCGGGCCTCGAGCTCCTTCGTGCGGAACAGGTTGTACCAATCAAGCATCGGACTGTTCCTCCTGCTGCACGGGTTCGGCCGGCTGCCCGCGCCCCCACTTCCCGTCCTCCGTGCCGTCCTCGAGATCGAGCTCGCGCAGCACCCCCATCATCTCCTCCTCCGTCGCGACGCCCTTCGCGTGGCACAGCCGCAGCAGCATCTCGGTGATCATCTCGTAGCGGTCGAGTCGCGCCTCGAGCTCGGCAATCCACTGCTGCGCCGCCGCGACGTCGAGCCCCTGATCCGCGATCTCCGACCGCGCGGCCGAGCACGTCCTCTCGATCAGTTCGTAGACCGGACCGAGCGGCACGCGGCGGTGATGGTGGTGCATGACGCGGCCATCGTACTCGCGCCTTACGAACGCATTCAGTCGCCCCATTCCCGCTTCCGGCAATCGGGTGTCCGATTCGCGAATCCGCGCGACTGCCCCGTGGTCGAACCGCGGCGACCGGAGTAGCTTCTGACTGCGCCGCGCTCGACGCGGCGACCGGCTGCTCTTTCCGCTTCCCCCCCGAACCGAGAGGACACACATGACGGTTTCCGTTCGATCCACTCGTCTCGTTCTGGCCTCCGCGATCGCCGCGCTGTGCGCCGCGACCTCGGCGGCCCAAGTCTCCTACGGCGGCACGCCGCCGAGCACCTGGGCCGATCTCCAAGCGCCCCTGACCGTGCTCGAAGTCCCGCACGTCGACGTCGGCGCGCAGCTGGCGCAGCGGCAGGAGCGCCGCCCCGGCGAGCCGTTCTACTACGGCGTCGTCGTGCCGCTCGCGCTCTCCGCCGAGCAGCACGGCGCCTGGGAAATGCTCCCCGGCGGCGATCTCGTCTGGCGCGTCGCGCTGCACTCGCCCGGCGCGCTCTCGCTGTCGGCGGTGTTCTCCGCATTCGAAGTCCCGCCGGGCGGCCAACTCTTCGTGCACGGCCGCAGCGGCGCGCGCACGCTCGGCGCGTACATCGACGCGAACGCGAACTCCGACGGCTCGTTCGCGTTCGAGCCGCTCGCCGGCGACGAGATCGTGATCGAGTACTTCGAGCCCGCGGACGCGGCCTTCCACGCGCGCCTCGTGCTCGGCGAGC
>SCVU01000264.1 GCA_004296785.1 Planctomycetota bacterium | reverse complement strand
TGCAGCACGAACCACAGCTTGAGCGCGCGGAAGCCGCGCGTCTGTTGGAACCCGTACTCCGAGTACCACGGCAGCCCGCCGAAGCCGCGCCCCGGCTGCGTCTGCAGGTACGCCGGCACGAACGAGAACGTCTGGCGCAGCAGCGCGCCGTCGCGCACGAGCGCCGCGCCGCACTCGGCCGGCACGCCGAGCCACTTGTGCGGATCGACGGCGATCGAGTCGGCGCGGCCGAGCCCGCGAAACAGCGGCGCCGCGCGCGGATCGAGCAGGCCGAACGCGCCGTACGCGCCGTCGACGTGCAGCCACACGCGCTCGCGCGCGGCGAGGTCGGCGAGCTCGTCGAGCGGATCGACCGCGCCGCTCGCGACGGTGCCGGCGCTCGCCGCGATCGCGCACGGCACGCGGCCGGCGGCGCGATCCTCGGCGATCGCGCGCGAGACCAGCGCGGGCACGAGGCGCAGCTCACCGTCCGCCGGCAGCACGCGCAGCGCGCGCGCGCCCAGTCCGAGCAGCTCGATCGACTTGCGCACGCACGAGTGCACTTCGCTCGACGCGTAGACGACGAGCTCGGGCCCGCGCGCGAGACCGTCCGCGCGCACGTCGACGCCGGCGGCGCGACACGCGGCGAGGCGCGCGGCGGCGAGCCCGGTCAGGCTGGCCATCGAGCCGCCGCTCGTCAGCACGCCCATCGAACCGTCGGTCGGGAAACCGAGCAGCTCCATCAGCCAGCGCACGGCCGCGCGCTCGACGTACACGGCCGCGTGATCGCCGCCGGCGACGCTCGGATTCAGGCCCGCGGCGAGCAGATCGGCGACGACGCCGGGCAGCGCGGGCGGCGGATTGACCCAGCCGAAGAAGCGCGGGTGCCCGTTGCCCATCGGGTGCGCGTGCACGCGCGCGAACGCGTCGCCGACCAGCGCAGCGAGCGCGCGCGGCTCATCCGATAGCGGTGCATCCATCAAGCTCGCGCGCTCGGCCTCGGTCATCGGCGCGAACACCGCACCGCGGTCGACGCCGGCGAGCCAGTCGGCCAGCTGATCGACCGCCGCGTGCGCGGCGGCGCGGAACTCCTCGGGCGACAGGTCGTGGGCGCGCGACGACATGCGCGTACGATATCGGTGTCCCCGCGCAGTCTCACGCGTCCGCGCATTCCGCGATGTTCGAACTCCCCCCGCCTCCCCCGCCCGCTGCTGCGCCGCTCGTCGTCGCGATCGCTCCCGCCGCCTGGCTCGACGCGCTCGCGCCGTGGGCCGCGGCGCGCAAGACGGAGCTCGCCGTCGAGCTCGCCGCGCTCGAGGACGTCTGCGCGCAGCACGACGGCGTCGACGCGCCCGAGCGCATCAAGCGGCACCTGTGGCGCGCGTGGAAGGAACGCGGCGCGCGCTACGCGCTGCTCGTCGGCGACGCCGACGTGTTCCCGGTGCGCTTCATGGCGCTCGACCGCGTGACGCCGGCCGCATTCGACTGGGCGTTCTATCCGAGCGATCTCTACTACGCGGACGTCGCCGAGCTCGACGGCTCGTTCGACGACTGGAACGCATCGCGCGACGGCTTCCACGCCGGCTACTTCGGCGAGGTGTGCGGCGAGAAGAACAAGGACGGCGCGATCGACCGCGACGGCGTGTCGTACTGCCCAGAGCTCGGCGTCGGCCGCTGGCCGGTCTCGACGCGCGAGCAATTGAACGCGGTGATCGCGAAGACGCTCGCGGCGAAGCAGCCCGAGCGACCGCGCGCCGCGCTGCTGCACGCGGCCGGCTGGATCGATTGCAGCGCGCTGTTTCACGAGCTCGGCGCGCGCCTCGACGGCGCCGGTTACGCGAGCAACGTCAGCGTCGGTCAGGCGAGCGCCGGACTCGGCTCGCTCGAGCAAGGCGCGACGATCGCACTGCACGCCGGCCACGGCAGCCCCGGCGGTTGGGAGCACTGCGTCGGTCCCGCTGAGGAAGCGGCGCTGCTCTCGATCGCGAACGGCGTGCTGTTCTCCGCCGGCTGCAGCACCGCGCACTGGGCGCCCGAGCCGCCGTACCAGCCGTACGTCGACGCGCTCGGCGTGCCGCAGCGCGGCACGAACGCCGGCCAGGTGTTCACGTCGCCCCCGCCGCCGCCCGCGCCGCTGCAAGGCGGCGCGCACGCCGAGGAGAGCATCGGCGAGCGGCTCGTGCGCGCGCCGAACGGCGGAGCGCTCGCGTACATCGGCTGCACGACCGGCGCGCAGCCGTGCGCGCTCTCGCTGCAGGACGGTTTCGTGCGCGCGCTCGCGCAGCGCGAGGCGCCGGACGCGCCGCGCCTGCGCGTCGGCGACGCGTGGCGCCGCGCGCTCGCGCACTACCACGCGGCCGAGCGCCTCGCCGACCTGAAGCCGAACGAGGACTGGTACCCGCCGAGCATCTACTTCCAAGGGATGAAGTTCGTGCTGCTCGGC
>SCVU01000263.1 GCA_004296785.1 Planctomycetota bacterium | reverse complement strand
ACGCGTCCCACGCGCCCCGCGCGCGACGAAGCACCGCCACAGCGACCATGGAAAGCACGCACGAACAAGCGATCGGAGTGATCGGAGGCTCGGGCCTCTACGAGATCCAGGGACTCGAGGACGTGCGCGAGGTGCGCCTCGCGACGCCGTTCGGCGAGCCGAGCGACGCGTACATCACGGGCCGTCTCGGCGGGCGCCGCATGGTGTTCCTGCCGCGCCACGGACGCGGCCACCGCATCAGCCCGACCGAGATCAACTTCCGCGCGAACATCTGGGGCATGCGCCGGCTCGGCGTGCGCCAGATCCTCTCCGTGTCGGCCGTCGGCTCGCTGAAGGAGCACATCGCGCCCGGCGAGTTCGTCGTGATCGACCAGTTCATCGACCGCACGCGCCACCGCGCCGACACGTTCTTCGAGGGCGGCTGCGTCGCGCACGTGATGTTCGCCGATCCGGTCTGCCCGCACGTGCGCGCGGCGCTGCTCGCCGCGTCGCGCGGCGCAGGCGTCAAGGTCCACGACGGCGGCACGTACGTGAACATGGAGGGGCCGCAGTTCAGCACGCGCGCCGAGAGCCGGCTGTATCGCAGTTGGGGCTGCGACGTCATCGGCATGACGAACCTGCAGGAGGCCAAGCTCGCCCGCGAAGCGGAGATCTGCTACGCGACGCTCGCGATGGCAACCGACTACGACTGCTGGCACGAGGGCCACGACGCCGTGACCGTCGAGCAGGTCGTCGCGATCATGCACAAGAACGTCGGCAGCGCGCGCGAGGTCGTGCGCGCCGCGGCGCTCGCGCTCGATCCGAGCTGCGGCGCGGGCTGCCGCAGCGCACTGAAGTTCGCGGTGATGACGGCGCCGGACCGCATCTCGGCCGCCGCGCGCGAGCGGCTCGCGCTGTTCCTCGATCCGTATCTGCCGAAGGCCTGAGCCGATGCGCCGCGTCCGCCCGCGCCTCGTCGTGAGCGCGATCGCCGCCGTGCTCGGCCTGCTCGGCGCGTGCGCGAGCCCGGAGGACGCGTACGATCCGGACCGCGTGCGGCGCGAGCTGCAGCGCGCGACGCGCGAGCTCGACCAGTCGTTCCACGTCGGCCCGCCGGTCGAGCTCGGCCCGGACGGCCCCGCGCGCTTCGTGCGGCCGCTCGGCCGCGCGTTCGAGCGCGCGCAGGCGCTCGAGCTCGTGCGCGACCTCGACGCGGGGTTCCGCGCGCCGGCCAACGCGCACTACGACGCCGCGCTCGACGCGCTCGCCGCGCACCTGCGCGGAGGGGGCTTCGGTGCGGACGAGCGGCTGACGCTCGAGTGGCTCGTGGATCCCGAGCCGATCTCCGCGTGGACGCCGACGAGCGCGCGCGTCGAGCTCGTCGACGCGGCCGGCCGCGCCGAGCTGCTGCACGAGTTCCGCGCCAGCGCCGACCGCGCGCGCACGCTGCTCGCGCAGAACAGCCCGGGCGGCTCGCTCGAGGGCCCGGTCTACGCGAACGCGGCGGACCTGCCCGCCGACGGCAGCGGCGTGCTCGTCGGGCTCGGCGATCCCGCCGCGCTGCTCGCGTCGCTCGGCGAGCGCCGCGCGCTCGCGGTGCTCGCCGCGCCGCTTTCGAGCTACCACCAGGCCGACGGCGCCGGCGACGAAGCGCT
>SCVU01000262.1 GCA_004296785.1 Planctomycetota bacterium | reverse complement strand
GAGCACGCGGAACGACGCGGCGCCCGTCGGATCGCGGAAGATCACCGAGTCGGGCTCGAGCTGCGCGGTCGTGCCGCTGCGGCGCACCTCGTTCGCGCCGGCGCGCAGCTCGAGCGGGAAGCTCTCGCGCACGACGGCGAAGCCCTGGTTGTAGACGGTCAGCGCGGTGCTCTCGCCGGACTTCGCAGCGGTCGGCGCCGCGGTCGGCTGCTGGGGCGTGGCGACGGCGGCGCAGGACGCGAACAAGAGTCCGAGGTTCGTAATCATCAGCACAGACACTCCGTTGGTCATCGATGGTGCGTCCAACGCTCGCGGGCGCCGCGCATCTTGGGCGCGTGCGCGGAATTCGACCACGCCTAGCGCCCGATCTTGGCGACCCAGGCCTTCCATTCCTTCTCCAGCTTGCGCTCGTCGAGCTTCGAGTCCTCGAACGCGCGCGCGAAATCCGTCGAACTCGACTGGCCGGCGTAGGCCGACGCGACGAAACGCTCGAAGCCGGCGCGGAAACGGCCGTCCTGCCCGCCGCGCAGGAAATCGACGAGCGTGTAGGCCTGCGCGTATTTCAGGTGCACGCGCGACGAGGTCATGAAGTCGCTCGCCTCGAACGCCAGCACGCGCGACAAGTCGTACGGGTCCTTCTCGCGCGCGTGCTCGGCGTAGTGCTCGAGCTTGCGCCGGCCGAGCTCGAAGTGCGCGCCGCCCGGCGGCCCGGCGGCCGCCACCGCCATGAACTCGGCGAGCCCTTCGTCGAGCCACGCGGGGATCACGCCCTTCGCCTGCGGCCCGTACTCGGCGGTCAGGTGCAGCAGCTGGTGCGTCGCCTCGTGGAACACCGTCTCGCGGTGCAGGCCCTCCGCCGCGTTCACGCGCAGCACGCGCTCGGAGTCGTCGTAGTACGCGCTGCGCTTCGCGCCCGGCTCGGGGAAGCTCTTCGCGTCGGCGTGCACGTGCGCGAGCATCCGGTCCTCGCTCGCGCGCAGCTCGAGCTGTTGCCCGAAGCCGACCTGGAACGCCGCGCGCAGCCGCTCGAGGTCGAGCGCGAGCGCGAGCCCGTCCTCGAGCGCGAGGTTCGCGCGCAACTCGTAGTGCAACGTGCGCCAGACCCACGCGTCGCTCCACGCGACGTGCGCGTCGCGCGCGCTCGCGAACGGCTGCCAGCCGCGCTCGGACGGGTACTGCCAGCCGCTCTTCGCGTCGCGGTGGCCGAGCGCGAGGTGCGCGTCGCGCTGCTCGGGATCGAGCGCGAGCACCGACCACCACAGGAGCTCGGCCTCGCCGTCGAGCCCGCGCTCGCGCGCGAGCTCGGCCAGCGCGATGCGCGCCTCGGCGCTTTGCGGCAAGCCGTCGGCGGTCTTCGCGAGCAACTCGCGCAGCGAGCGCTCGAGCGCGCGCACGCTGCGGATCTGCGCGAGCGCGTACACGCGCTCCTTCGACCTGACGCGCACGACGATGCGCTTCTCGTCCTCGAACACGACGCGGCCGGCGACGACGCTGCCGTCGACGAGTTCGACGCGGTCGGGCGCGGGGTCCGAAGCGCCCAGCGCGAGTAGCACGCCGGCGAACAGCGCGGCGATCATGCGGCGCGCTCCTGGAAGCCGGAGTGGATGCGCGGTCCGCGCGACTGCGCGCGCGCGACCTCGGCCTCGAGCTCTTGGATCCGAGCGAGCCGTCCGACCGTCGCCGCCTCGCCGCGGATCTCGAAGCACAGGTGCACGAACAGCGCGGCGTGGCCGAGCTCGGACGGCACGAGGCGCGCGTAGAGCTCGCGCAGCGCGCCGCTCGCGCGCGCGGCGAGCAGTTCGAAGCGCTCGAGGCTGCGCCGCTCGATCAGCGCGGACACGAGCAGCCGGTCGATCAGCGGATCGCCGTCGCGCGCGCGCGTCGCGCGCACGGCCGCGTGCAGCGCTTCGACGTACGCGTTGGGCGCGCGGCTGCTCAGGCAACCGCCGAGCGAGCGCAGCACCTCGTGCACCTCGCGGAAGTGGCGCAGCTCCTCGATCGCCGTCGCCGACAACTTCTCCGCCACGCGGTCGATCGACGGATGGCGCGACAGGAAGCTCTGCGCGGCGGCCGCGGCGCCGAGCTCGCAGTGCGCGTGGTCGTCGAGCAGCGCGAGCGGATCGGCGAGCACGAGGTCCGCCCAATCGGCGCCCGTGCTCCAGCGCAGCGCGATCAGGCCCCGCGGGTCTTGCCAGGCTGCCACAGGACGTCGAGCTTCCCGTCGTGGTTCGCGACGCGCGCGAGCACGAACAACAGATCCGACAGGCGGTTCAGGTACTTGACGACCTCCGCGTTCACGCGCGCCGCGCCTTCGAGCTCGGTGAGCGCGGTGCACACGCGCTCGGCGCGCCGGCACACGGTGCGCGCGACGTGCAGGCGCGCGGCCGCCGGCTCGCCGCCGGGCAGCACGAACGACTCGAGGCGCTTCAGGCGCGCGTTGTGCTCGTCGATCGCGCGCTCGAGGCGCTCGGTGTAGGTCGGCGTGATGCGCAGCTTCGTCCCCGCCTCGCCGGGCACGCACAGGTCCGCGCCGACGTCGAACAGGTCGTTCTGGATCGAGCGCAGCAGCGGATCGAAGGAATCCGGCACGCCCTCGGCGACGGCGAGGCCGACGCACGAGGAGAGCTCGTCGACGGTGCCGTAGGCCTCGACGCGCAGGTGGTGCTTGGGCAGCCGCGTACCGTCGCCGAGCCCGGTCGTGCCGTCGTCGCCGGTCTTCGTGTAGATGCGATCGAGTCGTACCAAGTGGGGCTCCGCGCTGGAGAGTGGCTCCGCCGTCGGGCCGCGCATCGTAGCAACCCGCGCGCGCTCCTAGGGCGCGTGGCCCGTCAACAGCGGCGTCACGCGCTCGCGCAGGCTCGCCGGCAGTCGCGCGTCGAGCGCGCGCAGGATGTCGCGCTGGCGGTAGCGCGCCGAGAAGTGCGTGAACATCAGCGCCTCGTTCTGGAACAGCTCGGCGCGCTCGGCGACTTCCTCGAGGTGCACGTGGCCCTTCGAACGGCACTCGTCGACCGACACGCGCTCGTCGACGAACGTCACCTCGATCACGAGCACGCGCGCCGCGCGCACGACGCTCTCGTTCTCGACGACTTCGATCAGCGTGTCGCCGGTGAACGCGAACTCGGCCTGCTCGACCTCGCGCTCGAGCGCGACGCCCTGTGCGCGCATCCGCGCGAGCTCGGCCGGCGCGCGACCGACGTGCTCGTCGAGCAGCTTCTTGCGCCGGCTCCACAGCGCGTAGCCCTGGCACGGCGCGCGGTGCGGCGAGCGGAACGGCCGCGCGAACCAGCCGTTGTCGAGGCGCACCTCCTCGCCGGGGCCGATCTCGACGAGCTCGTGCTCGAGCTCCGAGCGATCGAGCTTGCGCCACGCGGCGAACAGCTCGCGCAGCGCGGCGCCGTTCTCGCGGCCGACGACGTAGCGCGGCGGCGGCAGTCGGCGCAGCGCGCGCGTCGCGCAGTGGTACGCGACGCCGCCCAGGTGGTCCATGTGCGCGTGCGTGAAGAGCACGCTGCGGCGGTTGACCGCGCTGTGCGGGCAGCGACCGATGTCGAACGCGAGCTTCGCCTCGGGCAGCTCGATGCACGTCTCGACGCCGCCGATCGAGATGGCCTCGATCTCGATGCCGGCGAGTCGCATCGACGCGCCGGCGACTAGAACAGCACGCTCGTGACCGCCGCGTTGCTCGCGCGCAGCGTGCCGTCGTACGTGGCGACCTGCGTGTAGAGCGTGAGGCCGACGGCGGAGGGCGGCACGAACAGCGAGAAGCTGCCGAAGCCCACCGGGCTCAGCACCTGCGACTTCAGCACGCTGTACGACGCGAAGATGTTGGCGCCGAGGATCGGCACGAGCGTGGTCGAGCCCGACGCGAGCAGGAACGCGAAGTCGTTCGCGCCGCCGCCGTACTCCCACGCGTGCGTCGAGTTCGTCAGCGCGAACGGGCTGACCGACACGAGCGGCGGATTCGTCTCGACGTACGTGAGGTTCACCGCGTTGCTCGTGCCCGCGCCCGAGACCACGCTCACCGCGTTCGCGCCGAGCGCACCCGGAGCCGGCGGCGTGAACGTGATCTGCGTGCCGCCGATGATGTTGAAGCCGAACGGCGGTAGCAGCGTCGCGCTCCCGACGTTGACCTGCGTGACGTTCGACAGGTTGTTGCCGTTCAGCGCGACCGAACCCGGCGCGAACGCCTGCACGGTCGACGGGGACAGGTTCAGGATCGACGGCGGCAGGCCTGGGCCCTGCGAATCCCAGCCGTCGATGCCGGTCGGATTCGTGTTGTTCGGATCGAGCCACGCCTTGACGCTCGGCCAGGCGAGGTCGAAGCGCCCGTAGTAGTCGTCGAACGGGAAGCCGCACGCGGCCGCGCCGCAGCACAGCTGTCCGATGAAGCGGCCGTCGTTGCGGATCAGCGGGCAACCCGACGAGCCGGGCTCGGTCACGCCGGTGTCCCACTGCACGATCCGCCACTGGTTGCCCGACAGCTGCGGCGCGTTGCTGTCGAAGCTGATCTTCTTCACGTCGCCCTGCGGGTGGTGGATCGTCGTCGTCGCCGCCGGCGCGCTCGTCGTGCGATTCCAGCCCAGGAAGTACGGCTTGTAGCTCGCCGGGATCGCCTGCGTGAGCTGCACGAGGCGGAAGTCGTTGCTCGAGTTGCCAGCGAGTTGCACGGAGCCCGAGACGGTCTGGTTCGACGGCGCCGAGCCGCTACCGCAGCCGGTCTTCTCGTAGTTGAACAGGAACACCGCGCTGTTCATCGAGCCGCAGTGGTACGCGGTCATGTAGTACTGCGTGCCGCCGCCGTTCACGTTGTTGAGCAGCGCGCCGGTGCACAGCGAGCCGCCGGACAGGATGCGCGTGATCGCGCGCTTCTTGTCCTGCCACGACGCGCCCTGCGGGCAGTTGACGTCGACGTTGCACGCGCCCGAAGCATCGGCGCCGTCGGCCGCCTTGGCGAGCAGCTCCGGCAGGCCGCGGTAGTCGTGGATCGCCTCGCGCACGTGCAGCGTCGCGTGGAACGGCGCGTCGGCGGGCTCGACGTACTCGAGCACGAGCCGGTCGCCGCTGACGGGCTCGAAGCCGAACTCGAGGTTCGCCTGGTTGTTGAGGTCGGTGTACGCGCCGAGCACCTGGGTGCGCGCCGGGTCGTAGACGAACAACTGGCCGCCGAGCGGCAGCTCGTAGTGGTCGAAGACGACGGCGAGCGAGCGCGCGCCGCTCGAGCGGATCTCGACGCGCCAGACCTGCTCGCCGCTCGGCAGCACTTCGCGCGCGGCGAGTTCGTCGAGCGCGGCGCCGATCGGGACGAGCGCGCCGTAGCGCAGCGGGCCCTTCGCGCGCGCGGCGTCCTCGGCGAGCAGCGCGGCCGCGTCGACAGGCGGCAGCTCGAGCACCGGCACGCGCGCGCCGAGCGTGGCGTACGCGCTCGCCGGCACGCCGCCGTAGGAGACTTGCGCGGCCGCGGCGCAGGGGAACGCGGCGAGCGCGGCGAGGACGAGGGCTCGGGCGAG
>SCVU01000261.1 GCA_004296785.1 Planctomycetota bacterium | reverse complement strand
CGCCGGTTCAGCTGCACGCACGCGCCGGTGCGCCGCGCGAAGCCGTCGGTGATCGCCTGGAACCCGCCCTCGAGCGGGTAGTAGAAGATCGACTGGTGCGTGTAGCCCTCGGTGCGGATGCCGATCGAGCTCTTCAGCACGTCGTCGATCGGCGCATCGGGCACGCGGCCCGCGACCCAGTCGCTCGTGATCTCGGACAGCGGCCGCTTCCAGATCTTCTCGTTGTACGGATCCATGAAGTGGCGCGCGATGCCGTCGCCGAAGCGCCAGCGCACCCAGCCCGCGAAGTCCGCCGGCGCGGCCGCGCCGTTCGCGCGGCGCGCGTGCCAGGCCTCGACGTAGCCCTTCAGGCACTCGTAGTTCGCCTGCTGCGGCAGATCGCCGAGGCCGTTCTCGAACGGGTAGTGCACCCAGCGATCGCCGAAGCGGATCCTCGTCTCGCGGCGGCGCTCGACGAAGGCCGCCGGCCCGCCGGCCTGCTCCTTCATCCACTCCATCGCCACCTTGTCCTTCGAGTAGAGGATGTGGCCGCCGGCGACGTCGTAGGTGAACCCGTCGACCGTCTTGCTGCCGCACAGTCCGCCCGCGACCGGCGCCGCTTCGAGCACGTGCACGTCGCGCGGATCGACGCCGCCTTCGAGCAGCGTGCGCGCGACGGCGAGGCCGGTGATGCCGGCTCCGAGGATGGCGGTCTTCACGGGGGGCGGGAGGATAGCAGACGGGTCACGCGCTGAGCGCGTGCGAGTTCATTCAGCGCGCCGAGCGCGTGCGAATCGTGCGGGGCCGTCAGCGCGTGCGCACCAGTTCTTCGGTCGACAGACCCGCGCGCCTCAAGCACGGCTCGGCATCGCGCAGCCAGCGCCGCGCGTCCTGCACGTAGCCGGCGGTCGGCCGCAGCGCGCCGTCGAGCGCGGCGAAGTGCGCGTTGAACGCGTGCATCGCGACCTCGCGCGCGTACTTCGCGAGGCACGAGGCGAGCGCGACCTCGAAGCTCGCCTGCTCGGCGCGCACGGCGACTTCGATCGCCAGCGCGCGCGCGCCGGCCGGCGCGAACAGCGTCCCGTGCGCCGTCTCGGCGAGGCGGTAGCTGCAGCGCTCGGCGCGCTCGCCGTCGATCGCGAGCTCGGCCTCGGGGAACAGCGCGTTGAGCAGCGGCGCGTAGCGCGTCCGCCCGCCTTGCCGGTCGAGCACCGCGCGCGGCGCGCGCGCGCCGTGCTCGTCCCACAGCGCGCGCAACTCGCGCGCGACGTAGCTCCAGACCGCGCGCGACTTGCTGCCGGTCGCCGCGAACGCGCGGTTCAGCTCGCGCTCGCCGACCAGCACCGCCTGCGCGTGCACGATGCGCAGGCCCGCGCGCTCCAGCGCGTCCGCGAGCTCGTCGCGGTCGCGCCGCAGCGTCTCCTCGTCCGTCCACAGCGCCGCGTCGACGAGGCGCGCCGCCCACGCGGGCCGTTCCGCTGCCTCGAAGCGCCACGGCGCGGCGCCGGCGCACGCGGCGAACGCGCGCGCGGTGCGCTCGAGCCGGGTCGAGCCGAGCGGGGTCCGATCGAACAGCACCTTGCTGTCCGCGACGCACAGCCGCGCGTGGCGCGCCGCGGGTCGCGCCGACACGAGCGGCGCGAGCGCGCGCCAGGGATCCGCGTCGCCGCGCTGCGCCTCGAGCACCACGCTGCCGAGCGCGTAGGGGCCGAGCAACGGCCCGAGTCCGGCCTCGTCGAGGCCCGCGCTCAGGCGCGCGCCGGCTCGGTTCGGTTGCGATAGCGCCACAGCAGTCCGAACGCGAGGAGCGCGACGGGGAGCGAGATCAGCTGCGAGGTCGACAGCGTGCCGCCGAACCACACGCCGCGCACCGCGTCGCCGCGCGCGATCTCGACGAGGAAGCGCAGCAGTGCGTAGGTCGCGAACACCCACAGCGCGCACTGGCCGGCGTAGCGGCGCTTGCGCAGCACGAGATACGCGACGAGCGCGACGACGAACGCGTTCGCGCTCTCCCAGATCTGCGTGGCCCACAGCACCTTGCCCGCGAGCTCGTGCTCGAACAGGCTGGCCGGATGCGTCTGCAGCCACTCGAGCGGCGGCACGCGCAGCGTGATCGGGAACGGCAGGTGCTCGTACTTCGCGGGCACGACGCTGCCGTAGTCGTCGCCGACGAGGTAGCAGCCCCAGCGCCCGATGCCCTGGCCGACGAAGCCGCCGATCAGGCCGAGATCGAGCGCGTGCGCGAGGCGCAGGCCCGCCTTGCGCGCGGCGCGGATCCCGAGCAGCACGGCGCCGAAGAAGCCGCCGTACATCACGAGGCCGCCCTCCCAGATCGCGAAGATCTTGAGCGGCGACTCGACGTACAACTGCCCGGTGTCGGCGTTCGGCGCACCGCTCCAGTACTTGCTGACCTCGACGATCACGTAGAGCACGCGCGCGCCGAGGATCGCGCCGACGAGCACCCACATCGCGAGGTCCCACGTCTTGTCGGCGTCGCCGGGCTTCTCGCCAAAGCGGCGGAACAGCCGGTGCATGACCCAGTGGCCGACGATCACGCCGAGCAGGATCGCGACGCCGAACGAGCGCACCGGGAAGCCGATGCCGGGGATCTCGAACAGGATCGGGTGCATCGCGGGCCACGGTACTTTGGGCGCGAACGCGATTCCAGCGGCCGCGAATTGCCGGTCGCGCGGCGCGGCGACTATCCTCTGCGGTTCGCCGGCGCATGCACGACCACGAAGAACACGACGAGCAGGACAGCGGCGGCGGCGCGGCGGCGCCGGCGCGCGCGAAGCTGTTCCTCGAGGGGCGCTATCGCAAGCTCTGCCGCGATCTGCCGCAGACGGTCTTCTACTGCCCCGAGTGCAAGGGGCATCCGCGCCGGCGCCGCGGCTGCGCGCGCTGCGAGGGCTTCGGCAAGCTGACGCGCGACAGCGTGCAGGAGCTCGTCGGCTGGGTCGCGGGCAAGGCGTTCGGCACGCGCAAGCACAAGTTCCACGGCGCGGGTCGCGAGGACGTCGACGTGCGGATGCTCGGCGAGGGCCGGCCGTTCGTGCTCGAGCTGCTCGGGCCGCGCACGTTCCAGGTCGACCTCGCGGCGCTCGAGGCGGAGATCAATCGGCGCAACGAGGGGCGGCTCGAGGTGCGCGGACTGCACTGGACCGAGCGACAGCGCGTCGTCGTGCTGAAGGAGACGCCGCACGCGAAGGAGTACGAGGCGCGCGTGGCGGTCGAGCTCGCGCCCGGCGATCCGCGCGCGGCGCAGGCGCTCGCGGCGGCGCGGGCGCTCGTCGGCACGCGGCACACGATCATCCAGCACACGCCGGAGCGCGTCGCGCACCGGCGCGCGGACAAGGACCGCGAGCGCTGGATCGAGTTCTTGTCGGTCGAGCTCGAGCCGGAGGTCGAGCCCGAGGTCGCTCCCGCGCCCGCACTCGACGCGGCGCCTGAACTCGACGCAGCGCCGGCACTCGATGCAGCGCCCGCACTCGATCCCGCGGCGGCGACTGCGGCGGCGAATGGGGCCGACGCGGCGCCGGCGCGCACGTACTGGCGCGTGCGCCTGCGCACCCAGCACGGTACGTACGTGAAGGAAGTGCTGTCGGGCGACAGCGGCAAGACGCGGCCGTGTCTCGCCGAGTGGATCGGTGCGCCGTGCCGCTGCGTCGAGCTCGACGTGACGGCGATCCTCGACGAGCACGGCGGCGCCGAGGAAGTCGTCGAGCCGGCCCCAGCCGACGACGCGCCGTTCGGCACGGGGATCTGACGACACGACGCCGTCGGCGCGCGCGGTACGATCGCGCGGCATGAAGCTCGGGGGAATCGCCTGGGTGCTCGCAGCGGCCGTCGTGCTCAGCTCGGCGTGCTCGGTGGAACAGTACTCGATCGCCTCGAGCGCGACCGCGTCGTCGCCCGAGCTGTTCGTGGCCGAGCGCAAGGTGATCGGTGCCGACAAGCAGTCGTGGACGCTGCGCGCGTTCGCACCGAACCGCTCGATCGCGACGGACTGGGAGCGCTGTCTACCGCAGGTGGCGGCGGAATGGAGTCGCCGGGTCGTCGACGCGTCGGACCAGACGTGGGGGAATCACCGCGAGCCCGACTACTTGTTCGTTTGTCGCGAGCATCGCGTCGTCGGATTGTGGCGCGGCGACTGCATGACGTCGCTCGGCACCGAGCTCGGTCAGAGCTACACCGACGACACGGATGGCGACGGTTGCGCGGAGTACTGGAGCAAGCGCGATTCGGGCTGGTACATGCTCTCGACGCAGACCGGGCGGATCGTGCGCCGTCCGTAGCGCCGCGCTACACGACCACGCCGAGGATCTCCGCCTCGAACACGAGCTTCTTCTCGACGAAGCCCTGCGTCGCGTACGTGAACAACTTCTCGCGGATCCGGTGCACCTTGCACGCGAGCACCAGGCGGCAATCGGGCACGACCGTCGCTCGGAACCGCACGTTCTCCATCCCGCCGAAGCCGACGAAGATCGGCGGCAGCCCCTGCTTGCGCCGCCGCGTCATGAAGTCGTACGTCGACAACTGCGCGGCGGCCTCGCACATCAGCGCGCCCGGAAACAGCGGCCGGCCGGGGATGTGATCCGGCGCCCACCAGTCGGTCGAGCGCACGTCCTTGAAGCCGACCGAGCTCATGCCCGCTTCGTCGAAGTGCAGGATCCCGTCGAGCAGCGCCATCCGACCGCGCTGCATGCACGCCTCGCCGATCTGGCTCGGGCCTGCGATCACGCGGGTGAGGTCGAGGCGCGCGAGGTCGACGATGGCGGCGTGCATGGAGCGCGAGTGTAGCGGCATTCACTCGCGCGGTTCGAGCCAGCGCCGCCGCTGCACGAGCCAGCGGTAGGTCAGCGCCTTCAGCGCGGAGGTCGCATTCAACACCCAGTACATGCCGGCCGGCCCACCGCCCAGCGGCAGCGCGACCCACCAGCACAGCGGCAGGCGCAGCAGATTGCCGGCGCTCGCGATCCAGAAGATCGCGCGCGTGCGCCCCGCGCCGAGCAGCACGCGCTCGTTGACCGCCTCGGCTGCCACGCACACCTGCGAGAACGCGACGATCGACGTGTAGCGCAGCGTCTCGCGCAGCGCCGCAGCGTCGCTGGCGAAGTGCGGCGCGACGAGCGGCGCCGCCGCGAGGAACACGAGCGTCCAGAAGCCCCCGGCGATCCACGCGAGCTGTCGTCCCGCGCGCACGATGCGCCACGCGAGCGCGGGATCGCGCTCACCGATCGCGCGGCCGATCTGCGCCGCGGCGGCCAGCGAGATGCCGACGTAGCACGGGTACGACAGCCCCTCGAAGACCTGGAATCCGACGCCGAGGCCCGCGCGCACCGCGTCGCCGAGTTCGGCGAGCACGAGGCCCTGCAGGCCCCAATACACGGCCGAGTAGACGGCGATCGAGAGCGCATTGGGCAGCGCGACGCGCACGAGCTGCTCGAGCGGTTCGAGCAGCACGCGACGCCGCGGCATCCAGGCGCCGCGGGTGCGCCGCGCGAGCAGCAGCAGTCCCAGCAGCACGCTCGCGGCGCGCGCGATGCCCGTGGCCCACGCGGCGCCCGCGACGCCGAAGCCTTCGAACTCGCCGGCGCCGAAGATCAAGAGCGGGTTCAGCACCCAGTTCAGCGCGGCCGCGAGCGCCTGCAGCACGAGCGGCGTGCGCGTGTCGCCGCGCGCGAGGAACAGGAAGTCGATCACCGGCGCGAGCGCGAGCGACAGCGACACCGCGTACATCGCGCGCGTGAACTGCACGCCCTGCGCCGCGGTCTCGCCGCGCATGCCGAGCCACTCGACGATGTGCGGCGCGAGCAGTGGTCCGAGCACCGTCTGCACGAGGCCGATGCCGGCCGCGAGCACGAGCGCGTGCCGCGCGAGCTCGGCCGCGCGCTCCTCGCGCCGCGCTCCGAGCGCCTGGCTGACCAGCGGCAGCGCGCCGCCCGCGGCGAGGAAGTGCAGCGCGTAGTTCATCACGCTGACGAAGAAGCACGCCGAGACCGCGGCCTGCGCCTCGAGCCCGAGGCCGCGCACCCAGTAGTGGTCGATGAAGCGCCAGCTGTTCGTCAGCAGGAACGACAGCACCGCCGGCCACGCGAGCGCGAGCAGCGCGCGGCGCTCGGCTCCGACGCCCGCGCGCTCGGCCGCGGGCGGGCCCGCGCCGTCCTCTGCGAGCGGCGTCAAGGCTCGAGCTCGAGCACGAGCTCGCGCTGCGGCAGCGGCCCGAGATCGAGCGCGAGGAATCCCTTGCCGAAGCCCTCGCTCTCGGCGCGCAGGCGCAGGCGTCCGCTGGGCAGGTGGCGCGCGCGGAACTCGCCGAGCGCGTCGGTCGTGCCGTCGAACGAACCGCCCTTCGAGCCGGTGCCGAAGATGCGCGCGCCCTGCACCGGCTGCAGCCGGCTGTCGACGACGCGCACGAGGACCGTGTGCAGGTCGGCGATCACGATGCGCGGGAACGAGAAGCTCGGCGCTTGGAACGCGAGCTCGCGCGCCGGCGCGATCGGGCTCTCGGCCGTGCCGAAGTGCAGCCGGTACTCGCCGTCGAGCACTGCATCGAACGCGTAGCGCCCGCGCGCGTCGGTGCGCGTCGTGCGCCGGCCGGCGAGCTGGCCGAGCGGCTCGAGCGTGATCACGAGATCCTCGAGCGGGAACAGCTCGGCGTCGACGAGCTCGCCGTCGAGGCGACCCGCCGGCGACAGCAGCAGCATCACGTACGGATCCGCGCTGCCCTTCTCGAGCAGCACCGCGAGCGCGCGGCCGTTCATCCCCGGCGCTTCGCAGTGCACGTCGTAGCCGCCGAGCGGCAGGTCCGGCACTTCGAACTCGCTCGCGCCCGCGACGTCGACGCGGCGCTCGGCCGCGTGCTCGTGTCCGATCAGCGTGCGGCTCGGCGCGACGACCACCGTGTACTGCGCGGGCAGCTCGCTGCCGGCCGGCGTGTCGACGCTGCCGCGGATGCGGCCGCGCCCGTCGAAGCGCGCGAGCGGCGCCGCGTTCGGCGCCGCGCCCGCGGGGAGCGCGCGGTCGTCGCGCGCGGGCTCCGCGGCGAGTGCCTCGCCCGCGGGCGTCGCGCCGGCCGCTTCTGCCGAAGGCGCCGGCGCGCGCAGCGCGTCGTTCGGCGGCGGCGCATTCGTCCCGCGGCTCAGCCAGTACAGCGCGCCGATCGCGACCGCGAGCACGACGACGAGCAGGGGCAGCGCGCTCCTGCCGCGCCGTGTCTTCGCGCGCGCCGGCCTGCTAGAGTGCGGGTGGAACATCGATGCAAACCAGTTTGACGGATTCGCCGGGGCGCGCCAATCGAGCCGCCGTGCTGCTCCTCCTCGCACTCGCCGCGCTGCTCGGGACCTCCGCGGCGCCTCCGACGGAATCAGCGCCGGCGGGCCGCGTCGTGATCGTCGGGTTCGACGGCGCCGACGGGCGCACGCTCGAGCAGCTGATGCAGGCGGGTGAGCTGCCGAACTTCGCGGCGCTGCGCGACGGCGGCACGTACGCACCGCTCCTGTCGAGCGCGCCGCCCGAGTCGCCGGTCGCGTGGGCGAGCCTGAATAGCGGCCGCAATCCGGCCAAGACCGGCGTCGCGTCGTTCTTCGTGCGCGAGCTCGACGAGTACGGCAAGCCGCAGCCGACGTTCGGCCACCTGATCGACCAACAGGGCGCGAACGCGCCGGCGATCGACACCTTCGAGCACACGCCGCTGCCGCGCTTCGCACTGCGCTGGTCGCGCGGCCAGTTCGCCGTGACTTGCGGCGTCGTCGTCGCGCTCGGCTTCGCGTTCCTGTTCCTGCTGCTGCTGCGGATGCGCAAGGGGACCGGGATCGCGATCGCGCTGCTGATGGGCGGCGTCAGCGGCTACGGCGCGTGGAAAGTGCGCGCCTACGTGCCCGAGCGGCTGCCGCGCTACGGCAATCCGATGCAGGCGGAGAGCTTCTGGAACACCGCCGCGAAGGCTGGCAAGCGCGCGATCGTGCTCGAGGCCGCGCAGGCGTTCGACGAACCGCGCGTCAAGGGCGCCGAAGTGCTCTACGGCCTCGGCGTGCCCGACGCGAAGGGCGGCCTCGGCGACTGGTCGGTGTACACGTCGAGCGAGGAAGAGCTCGCGCGCGCGCCGGACGGCCGGCCCACGCTGACCGCGGGCCGCGTGTACCGCGTCGACGAGCGCGGCGGCGTGATCCGCAGCCAGGTGCTCGGCCCGGTCAACTTCTGGGAGCGCGCGCGGATCGACGCGGAGGTCGAGGCGCTGACCGCCGAGGGCGCGCAGGTCGGCTACAAGCGCTCGCTCGAGCTCAACGCCGAGATCGATGCGCTCAAGGCGCGGCGCAAGGAGCTGTCGAAGCAGCCGACGCACGTCGATCTCGTCGCGACGCGCGATGGCGCGAACTGGAAGATCAAGATCGGCGAGCGCGAGCAGACCCTCGCCGAGGGCCAGTGGTCGGACTTCTACCCGCTGACCTTCGCGCTGAACCCGATGCTCTCGGTGCGCGCGGTCACGCGCTGCAAGCTCGTGCGCGCCGCCGAGCCGTTCGAGCTGTTCCTCGACGTGCTGCACATCGATCCGGCCGCGCCGCCGTTCTGGCAACCGATCACGAATCCGTTCGGCTACGCGAGCCAGCTCGCGCGCGCGAACGGCGCGTTCGAGACCTACGGCTGGGCGTGCGCGACGATGCCGCTCAAGGACGCCGAGATCGACGAGCAGACCTTCGTCGACGACATCGAGTTCACGCTGCGCTGGCGCGAGAAGATGACGTACGGCGAGATCGAGCGCGGCGCGTTCGACGTGCTGATGAGCGTGCTGTCGGAGACCGACCGCGTGCAGCACATGCTCTACCACCACTACGACCCCGAGCACCCGCAGCACGATGCGGCGAAGGCCGCGCGCACGGTGCGCTTCTTCGGCCAGGACGTGCCGCTGTCGCGGATGATCCCGGAGGTCTACCGGCAGGCCGATCGCGTGGTGGGGGAAGTGCAGAAGCGCCTGCGGCCGCAGGACACGCTGCTGATCTGCTCGGACCACGGCTTCCAGAGCTTTCGCATGCAGGTGCACGTCAACAACTGGTTGATCGAGCGCGGCTACCTCGCGCTCAAGCCGGGCCTCGTGCCGAGTCACGCGAACGACAAGAGCGTGAACCAGTACGCCGACTGGTCGAAGACGCGCGCGTACGGGATGAGCCTCGGGTTCATCTACGTCAACGAGAAGGGCCGCGAGGCGGCGGGCATCGTCGCGCCGGCGGACAAGGAGGCGCTGCTCGACGCGCTCGAGCGCGATTGGCTCGCCTCGCGCGACGCGAGCGATCGACCGCTGTGCACCGCGGTCTACCGACCGGGCAAGCTCTTCCAGGGCGGCTTCGGCGACCGCTTGCCGGACTTGATCCTCGGCTTCGCGCCGCCGTACCACGTGTCGTGGGCGAGCGGCGTCGGCGGGATCGGGATCGCCGATTCGGGCAGCGGCCTGGGTCCGACCACGGAGCCGAATGCGAGCCCGTGGTCGGGCGACCACACGTCGATGGACCTCGCGTCGGTGCGCGGGATCTTCCTCTCGAATCGCAAGTTCGAGCTGCCCGCCGGCGGTCCCGACCTGCGCCACGTCGCGCCGACGGCGCTCGCGCTGCTCGGCGTCGCTGTCCCCGCCGATTACGACCTCGCGCCGCTGCCGCTGCGCTAGTCCAAGGCCGCCAGGGCGCGTTCCGATCCTGGTCGCATTCCCACCGGTCGCGTACACTGCGCGGCCCTCCGTTACGGCTTCCCTATGCTCGATTCCGCGCTGCTCGAACGTGTGACGCGAACCCTGGCGCTGATGCTGCGCCACCAGCCCGAGTTGTTCGATCTCGAACTCGACGCGCACGGCTTTGGCGACGCCGAAGACGTGCTGCGCGCGCTCGAGGAGCGACTCGGCGTGCACCTGTCGGTCGACGAGCTCGCCGACGCGCTGCGCTCGACCGATCGAGTCCGCTACGAGCTCGTCGACGGCCGCATCCGCGCGCTGTACGGCCACTCGATCCCGATCGAGGCCGGGCCGGCCGCGAAGCCGCCCGAGCGCTTGTACGTCGGGTTGTCGGCCGCCGATGCCGACCGCGCGCTGCGCCAAGGTCTGCGCGGCGGGCGCCGTCGCTTCCTGCACCTGTCCGCGACGCCGGAAGAGGCCGCGGATGCCGCGCGCCGCGCCGGGCGCGACTGGGCGGTGCTCGCGGTGCGCAGCCTCGACGGCTGGGAGGAAGGCGTGAGCTTCTACGACCGGCAGTCGCTGTGGCTGACCGAGCACATCCCGGGCATGCTGCTCGAACCGCACGCGCACGGCGACGACGGTACGGATCCGCGGCCGCACGAGCGGTCCGGTGAGCGACGCGACGACCGCCGCGAGCGGCACGATCGCTACGAGCGCCACGGCGGCGGTCGCGGTGGACACGGTGGCGGTCATGGCGGTGGTCATGGCGGACACAGCGGCCATGGTGGTCACGGCGGATACGGCGGCGGCTACGGCGGCGGCGGACACGGCCGCGACCGCGCTCCCGAGTCCGCGCCGTCCGGCGACGCACCGATCCATGCACCGCTCGAGGGAGCGGGAGTCGCGCACGCCGATGGTCAGGCTCCGCACGCGGGACAGGGCCAGTTCGACGAGCAGCGCGGCCGGCGGCGGCGCGGCGGCCGCGGCCGCGGTCGCGACGACGGCGGTCGCGGCGACGGCGGCCCGCACGGCGGCCCGCACGGCGGTGCTCGCCAGCACGACGCCGGTCACGGCGGCGGCGGGCACGGTGGCTACGGCGCACACGGCGGCGGCGGTCAGCACGGACACCAAGGCGGCGCGCACGGCGCTCCGCGCGAGCGCCACGGCGAACAGCAGCCGCACGCCGATCGACACTACGAACGCCCGCACGCACCCGCCGCCGCGCCGGCACCGGCGCCCGCGCCCGTGCAGCAAGCGGCGCCCGCGCGCCGCGAACCGCCGCCGCGCAGTGACACCGATTTCGGGCTCGGCATCTTCGACCCCGGCGCGAAGTCGCCGCCGCGTCCCGCGGCGCCCGTCGAGCCGCCGCGCCGCGAACCGCCGCCTCCTCCGCGCGCCGCGCCGCCGCCGGTCGACGACGGTCCGGGCGGTTTCGGCGCGGGCATCTGAGCTTCGGCGGCCGCGCGTGGCAGCCCCGCTGAGCGATCTCCCGGGCGGCGACGCGAGCGCGTGGACGCGCGGGGCGCATGCGCGCGGCGAGTGCTTCGCGCGCCGCGACGGCGGCGTCGCGCTGGCCGAGTTCCAGGCGCTCGATCCGGCGCGCTGCGAGCTCGCGGACGCGCACGGCGCCGGTCGCGGCGGGCTGCGCCGAGCGCGCCTCGGTCCGCACGACGCGTTCGTGCGCGAGTACCGCCGCGGCGGGATGCTCGCGCGCTGGCTGCCGACGTGGCGCGCGTCGCCGCAGCGACTGCTCGACGAGCTC
>SCVU01000260.1 GCA_004296785.1 Planctomycetota bacterium | reverse complement strand
TGCTCGCGCCCGATCCGTGCTGGCCCGACGCCGCGGACCTCGCGGCGCGCGCGTGGCTCGAGCTCGGTCTGCCCGCCGCGCAGCTGCAGGTGCTGCACGGCATCGAGCGGCCCGATCGCGAACAGCGCTGGCCCGCGCAGTTGGGTGTGTCCGTCGTCGCGCCGCGCGCGCGCGCGTTCGCTCCGCGCCGCGTCGCGCTCGCACAGCTCGACGACGTGCTCGACGACTCCGTCGGCCGCGTGCGCGCGCTCTCCGGTCAGTTCGCGGGCCGCGCGGAATGCCTCGCGATCGACGCGGCGGAGTACGCGGCCGCGATCGAGCGCGTGCGCGAGCGACTCCCGATCGCGCTGCCCGAGCTCGAGCCGCCGTCGCGCCGCGAGCGCGAGCAATTGGACGCGCGGCTGCACCGCGCCGGCGCGGTGCGCGTGCCGACGCCGGCCGATCGCCCCGCGCTGTACGTCAACGTCGACGGACCGCTGGATGCGCTCGCGGAACTGCCCTGTGGCCCGTGGCTTTGCCTGCGCCGAAACTCGTAGAATCGCTCGCCTTTTCCGCTGCGGGGATCCGATCCCTGCCTGGAATTCCCGCCTCCCGCCGACCATCCCAGCGTCCTTTCGCCGCGCCATGATCGACCCGCAGCTCGTCCACGCCACGTTGCGCAAGCACCAGCTCGCCGACGGGCTGCAATTCGTGCTCGACCTCGAGCGCTCGCACGGCGTCTGGCTGCACGACGCGAAGACCGGCCGCGAGTACCTCGACGCGTACACGTTCTTCGCGTCGTGGCCGGTCGGGTTCAACCACCCGCGGATGAAGGACGCCGCGTTCCAGCGCGACCTCGTGCGCGCGGCCGAGCACAATCCGACCAATTCCGATCTCTACACGCGCGACATGGCGCAGTTCGTCGACCTGTTCGGGTCGGCCGTGACGCCGGCCTCGCACCGCTGGCACTTCTGGGTCGGCGGCGGCGCGCTGGCGGTCGAGAACGCGCTCAAGGCGGCCTTCGACTGGAAGGCGCGCAAGCTCGGCCGCACGAGCATGGACGACGCGTGCGACGACCTCGTCGTGCTGCACTTCAAGGAGGCGTTCCACGGCCGCTCGGGCTACACGCTGTCGCTGACGAACACCGATCCGAACAAGGTCGGGCTGTTCCCGAAGTTCCCCTGGCCGCGCGTGCACAACCCGAAGCTCGAGTTCGACCTCGACGGCCGGATCGCGAACGACGTCGAGGCCTCCGAGAAGCAGGCGCTCGCCGAGATCGACGCCGCGTACGCGAAGCACGGCAAGAAGATCGCGTCGATCATCGTCGAGCCGCTGCAGAGCGAGGGCGGCGACAACCATCTGCGGCCCGAGTTCCTGCGCGCGCTGCGGCGCATCGCGGACGAGCGCGAGTCGCTGCTGATCTTCGATGAAGTGCAGACCGGCTTCTACGGCAGCGGCACGCGCTGGCTGTGGCAGCAGCTCGGCGTCGAGCCGGATCTCGTTCCGTTCGGCAAGAAGACGCAGGTGTGCGGCTTCTACTCGAACGACCGCGTGACCGAGGTCGAGGGCCACGTGTTCGCGCGCGCGGGGCGCATCAACTCGACGTGGGGCGGCAACCTCGTCGACATGGTGCGCTGCCGGCGCCTGATCGAGATCTGCGAAGCGGAGAAGCTGCACGAGAACATCGCGCGCGAAGGCGCGTTCGTCGTCGCGGGGCTGCGCGCGATCGCGCGCGAGCGCCGCGCGTTCGCGAACGTGCGCGGCGTCGGCTCGCTCGTCGCGTTCACGCTGAGCTCGGTCGAGGAGCGCGACGCGTGGATCGCGAAGCTGCAGGAGAACGGCGTGCTCGCGCTGCGCTGCGGGCCGCAATCGGTGCGCTTCCGCCTGCCGCTGATCCTCACCAACGCCGAGGCGCGCGAGCTGTTGAAGCGCGTCGAGGCCTGCATTCCGGCCCGCGCGCAGGTCGGCGCGACCGGAGCGGCGAGATGAGCGACGCGCACAGCGCGGCCGCGAGCGCGCCCGATCTCGCCAACGCGGCCAGTGCGGCGAGCTCGACGAGCGCAGCCCGCGCGACGCGCGCGTACGACGCGATCCTGCTCGACGTCGACGGGACGCTCGTCGACGACTCCGGCCACATCCACCCGCGCACGCTCGCCGCGCTGCGCGAGGCGCACGCGCGTGGCGCGATCGTGATGGTCGCGACCGGGCGCTCCGAGTCCGGCGTCGCGCCGGTGATCGAGGAGCTCGGCATCGACAACCCGGTGCTCGTCTACAACGGGTCGGGCCTGTGGGAGCCGAAGACGGACAAGTTGCTCGAGGAGCGCGTGCTCTCCAACCGCACGATCGCGCGGACGCTCGAGCTGTGCGAGCGCGCCGGCTACGCGCCGGTCGTGATGAAGCACGGGCTGAAGGCCGCGCCGCCGCCGGCGACGCCCGCGCTGGAGAAGGCGCTGTCGCGGCTGACGGCGCTCGAGTTCCGCGCGTTCGCACAGTTGCCGCGCGAGTACTTGATCCGCATCACGCTGTTCTCCGATCGGCACACCGACAGCGCGGAGTTCGAGCGCGAGGTGGCGGCGGCGATCGATGCGCCGATCTACCTGACGCACTTTCCGCTCTCGCACCTCGTCGATCACCGCGCGAGCGCGCTGCAGGTCGTCGACGTGCACGCGCCGAGTCGCGGCAAGGGCGAGGGCGTGCGGATGCTGCGCGAGCGCTACGGGATTCCGCGCGAGCGCGTGGTTGCGGTGGGGGATGCGACGAACGACGTGCCGATGTTCGAGGCGGCCGGGCTCGGCGTCGCGATGCAGTGCTCGATGCCGGAGGCGCACGCGGCCGCCGCGCGCGTGATCGGTGACTGCAACAGCGGCGCGATCGGCGAGCTGGTCGAGGAGTTGTTCCTCGGCTGACGCGAGTTTCCGGTGAACCGGGGCGCAACGAGCTGCCTCTGCGCCGCGCGGCGTTCGGGTTGACGGTCTGAGCCGGTCCACTCAGACTGAACTCCGTCGATCGCGTCGAGCGCCGGCGGTTGCACCGCCGAATCGAGGGGGCCTCTCCATGAACGGCTGCAACGTGAGGATCGCGTGTTCCGGAATCGGACTCGCTGTCTGCAGTTGGACCGCAGCGTTCGCGCAATGCGAGCTGCATCGAGTCTGGTCGCCGGTCGAGGCGACTCGCTACTTCGGCGCTTCGATCTCAATTGACGGCGCGCGCGCCATCGTGGGTGCGCCCGGCGGAGGTGCCGCGAACGAGGTTGGCTACGTCAGCTTCTTGCGCGAGGAACCTTCGGGGTGGGCGGTCGAGTCCGTGCATTTCGACCCGAGTTCGGCGAGCGGCGCGGAGTTCGGAGCCTCGGTCGATCTCGACGGCGAGCTCGCCGTCGTCGGCGCGCTCGCTGCCAACGCCCCGTACGGCCACTCTGGTGCCGTGCATTGTTTTGTGCGCAGCGGGGATGCGTGGGTGCTGGAGGCGACGCTGCTGTCGCCTTCCGCCAGCAGCAGCGGCTACTTCGGGACGCAAGTATCGATGTCAGGAGCGTGGTTGCTCATCGGCGCTCCAGGTGAGCCAGAGCCGATGAGTGGGCCGCCGAACTTCGGACGTGTTCACGCCTACCGTCGAGTCGCGAACGCATGGGTCCACGACCACGCGCTTGCACCTCCGACGAGCCTGTTGCCGAGTCATGCGACGAGCATGGGCCGGTCGCTCGCGCACGCGGGCGCGCATGCGCTGGTCCAGCTGACCCTCTCGCCCTCGCAGAAGGTCTCCGTGGTCGCGTACGACCGCGTCGGTGACGTGTGGACTCCGATTCAATTGCTGCCGGAGACACTCGACGGGATCAACGTGGGATTGGCGGTCGATGGCGGCCGCGCCGGCGTCGTGACTCGGTCGCTGGCGCGGGTCTACGAGTTCGGGCTCGGCTCGTGGAGCAAGACGGCGTCGCTAGCTACGCCGCCGTCATTCGAGAGCGAAGCGCGCAGCGTCGCTCTGGAGGGCGACGCACTCGTCGTCGGCTGCCCCCGCTTCGACCTGCCGACGTTCTCCAGTGAGCTCCAGGACGCCGGCTGCGTCGCGATCTACCGCAAAGGAGGGGGAACGTGGTCGCTGATGAACACGTACACCGCGTGCGACGCCGTCGAAGGCGACCGCTTCGGAAGCGCGGTCGCGCTGCGCGGCGACCTCCTGCTCGCCGGAGTCGAGCGCGCCGAGGCGCCGGGCCGGGCGGCGAACCAAGACAGCGGTGCGGTGCAGGCGCTCGATCTCGTCAGCTCCGCCTGTCCGACACTCGTCGCCGAACCCAGCGCGATCTCCGCTGCCGCCGGCGGCTACCAGGAGTTCCGGATGCAGCCGGGGTCCGCGCAGGCGCACCGCTACATGTTGATTGCCGCCACGGCGTCGGGAACCAGTCCGGGCATCGTGCTGGACGGTTGGCCGGTACCGCTGAACCCGGACACGCTGACGCGAGTCGTGCTGTCCGCACTCAACACGGAGCCGTACACGGCGAACTTCTCGAAGCTCGGCGCCGACGGGCAAGGCTACGCGAGCCTGTCGTTCCCCGTCGGCGCTGCGTCCCCACTCGTCGGCCTGACGGTCCACCACGCCGCCGTCGTGATCGATCTCGTGAACAAGCTCGTGACCTTTGCGAGCAACGCCGCGCCGCTTTCGATCACGCCCTGAGCCGAGCGCCGAAGCCGTTCCGCGCGAGCGCGTGGTTGCGATGGGGGACGCGACGAACGACGTGCCGATGTTCGAGGCGGCCGGGCTCGGCGTCGCGATGCAGTGCTCGATGCCGGAGGCGCACGCGGC
>SCVU01000004.1 GCA_004296785.1 Planctomycetota bacterium | reverse complement strand
CAACGCCGCGGCCGCCGAATGGATCGCGACGCGCCTCGCCGCGCTCGGGCTCGAACCCGCCGGCGAGTCCGGCACGTACTTCCAGTCGCTGCCGATCGAGCTGCCGGCGCGCGACGGCGGCGACTCGTGGATCGAGTGGGACGCGCCGCACGCGAGCATCGAGCCGAAGTTCGGCGCGCCCGATCTCCGCGTTCCGTCGCGCGCGACCGGCGCGCGCAGCCTGTTGCCGCTGTTCTGCTCGGAGAACTCCGACGCGACGCGCGACGGGAAGCTGGGCGCGCCGCTCGTGTTCGCCGGCTACGGCCTCGTGTGCCCGGAGAAGCAGTGGGACGACTTCGCGGGGCTCGACGTCCGGGACTGCGTCGTGCTCGTCGCGCGCGGCGTGCCGTCGATCGCCGAGACCGCGGCGCCGCAGCCCGCCGCGCCCGCCGCGGGCCACGGCGACGTCGGCCGCGGCGCCGGCGACGAGTCGTGGGGCGCGTCGGCCTCGATCCTGTTCAAGTGCATCAGCGCCAAGCAGCGCGGCGCGCGCGCGGTGCTCGTCGCGCAGCCGCCCAAGCAGGGCGGCGAGCCGCTGCTCGCGTTCGATCCCGGCCAGGGCGGCCGCGCCGGCATCCCGTGCCTGATGGTGTCCGCCGCGGTCGCCGAGGATCTCGCGCCCGGCTACACGGCGCGGCTGCGCGCGATCGAGCGCGCGGGTGCGCCGGTGCGCGATCCGCTGGCCGGCACGGCGCGCAACGTCCGCGTGCGCGCGCACGTCGTGCGCGAGGACGGCACGACGCGCAACGTGCTCGGGCTCGCGCGCGGCACCGGATCCGCGGCCGCCGGGCACGGCGGCACCGTCGTCGTCGGCGCGCACTTCGACCACCTCGGCACCGGCGGTCACGGCGCGCTCGATCCGACCGCGATCGGACAGGTCCACAACGGCGCCGACGACAACGCGAGCGGCACCGCGGTCGCGCTCGAGATCGCGCGGCTCTTGCGCGAGCGCAAGCCGGCGCGCGACGTGCTCATCGCGCTGTGGTCGGGCGAGGAGGAGGGACTGCTCGGCAGCCAGCACTGGGTGCGCGCGCCGACGCTGCCGCTCGCCGACGTGCGCGCGAACGTCAACCTCGACATGGTCGGGCGCGCCGGCAACGGCAAGCTGCAGGTGCTCGGCGTCGGTACGTCCGCGCCGTTCGCCGCGTGGATGGGCGAGGCGGGGCGCGCCGCGGGGCTCGAGATCGCGGCGAGCCTGTCGGGCCAGGGCCTCGGCGGCAGCGACCACCAGAGCTTCCTCGCGCAGCAGATTCCCGCGCTGCACTTGTTCAGCGGCACGCACTCCGACTACCACCGGCCGAGCGACGACACCGAGCGTGTCGAAGCGGCCGGCATGGCGAAGGTCACCGCGTTTGCGCTCGACCTCGTCGCGCGGATGCACGCGGCGCCGCAGCTTGCGTACAGCGCGCCGCCCGCGACCGAGCCCGCGACGCCCGGCGCCGCGCGCGGCGGCGGCGGCTTCGCGGTGTGGTTCGGCAGCGTGCCCGACTACGCGTACGACGGCGGCGGCGTGCGGATCAACGGCACGTCGAGCGGCTCGCCGGCCGAGCGCGCGGGCTTCCTGCCCGGCGACGTGCTGTTGCGCATCGGCGAGATCGCGATCGGCGGCATGGACGATTTCGTCTACGCGCTGCGCACGTACCGGCCGGGCAACGTCGTGCGCGTCGTGTACCGGCGCGGCGAGCGCGAGGAAGAGACGCGCGTCACGCTGTCGACGCGCGCGATTCAGTGAGCGCGGCAGCGAACGCGCTTCCCGGAGTCGGCGCGGTCGTCGACGGCGCCGTCGACGCGGCCGCGAATCGGCGCGCGCGGCGCTGGCTGCTCGCGCTGCTCGCACTCGCGCTCGCCGTGCGCCTGTTCGGCTTCACCGAGCCGTGGAGCGGCCGCGGTTTCCGCAGCGCGTTCGCGACGGTGACCACGGGCTGCAACGCGCGCAACTTCGCCGAGCACGGGATCCTCGCGGCGAAGGCGATGCCGTACTACTGGGGCATCGAGCTCGCCGACGGCTCGCGCGCGTACGAGTACTACGCGCACCACCCGGCGCTCGTCGCGCTGGTCGGCGGGCTGTCGCTCGAGCTGTTCGGCGCGCGCGAGTGGGCGCTGACGCTGCCGTACCTGTTGTTCTCGCTCGCCTCCGTCGCCGC
>SCVU01000259.1 GCA_004296785.1 Planctomycetota bacterium | reverse complement strand
GGTCGACGGCAATCTCGGCGAGGTGAAGGACTCGGTCTTCTACAACAACCTCTTCGCGACGGCCTACCAGGATCTGAACACCGTCGGTCAGAACGCGCCGAGCTTCGACAACGTGCTCGCGGCGGCCTCGCCGATCAAGGCGCTCAAGCGCGGTGCGCAGGTGAATCCGTCGGGCACGCTGCTCGTGTCGCCGGTGCTCGCGATCGACCCGCGTGCGCAGAACGACGCGTTGACGAGCGTCGGGCAGGCGCCGAACGACGGCTTCTACACGCCGGCCGCGTACCGCGGCGCGTTCGACGGCACGACGAACTGGGCGCTCGGGTGGACGGCCGCCGATGCGTACAGCTTCTTCGACGTCGCGTCGGCGACGGTGCGCACGGGCGCCAACAACGTGCCGAGCAGCTTGACCGCAGTCGGTCTGCCGACGATCGGCAACGCGGCGTTCGGGTTCCAGTTCCACAACCCGACGTCCTCGTGCGGCGTCGTTCCCGGCTCGTTCGTCGTGACGGCGCTGAACTTCAACGGCCCGCTGAGCTTCCCGCTCTTCAACGGCTGCAGCGGCGGCAGCGGCACGCTGCTGATCAATCTGTTCGGGCCCGTTCCGTCGCTGACCAAGAACGGTGCTTGGGTCGGCGCTCCGGGCACGGCCGCGTACCCGATCCCGAACGACGCGTCGATCGCCGGCATCGCGGCCTCGGCCCAATCGTTCTTCGTGATCCTGCCGGCAGTGGTGATCGTGCCGTCCGACGCGGTCGACATCGCGGTCGGCAACTGAGCCGCGACCGGAATCGCAGCTTCGATCGAACGGCTCGCGGCGCCACGGGGCGTCGCGAGCCAAACCCACCGATGAGAACAACGCTCCTCTCGCTGACCGTCGGCTCGCTCGCGCTGCTCGCGCTCGCGGCGCCGTTCGGCGCACAGCAACCGGCATCGCATCCGGCGTCAAGTCCGGCGCCGGCCGCGCGAGCCGAAGTCGCGTCGTACCGCGAGCGACTGCTCGACGTCGCGTTCACGGCGGCGGCCAAGCTGCCGTCGAACCCGCACGTGAAGACGCGTGCGAAGCTGATGCACGACGTCGTGACGGCGCAGATCGCCGTCGGCGCGCGCGAGCGCGCCGCCGAGCTCGCGGAGAGCATCGAGAACTGGCGGCGCGGCGCCTGCTATGCCGAGCTCGCCGTCGACTGCGCGCGGCGCGGCGACGCGGAGCGAGCGCGCGCGCTCGTCGAGCGCTCGCGCGCCTTCGCCGAGCGCGCCGACGTCGGCATCACGCAGGACTGGCAGAAGGACCGCATCCTGTCGAACGCCGCGGCCGCGCTCGCGTGGCTCGGCGAGCTCGAGCGCGCCGAGGAGCTCGCGGCCGGCCTCACCGAGTCCGAGTCGGGCTCCGTCGGCCTCGTGCGCGCGCGGCGAAGCGAGGCGAGCGAGTTCGACGCGCGCCTCGCGGAGATCGACGCGGCGCTCGCTTCGCACCACTGGGAGCTGTCGCGCAACGCGCTGGCGGCGTGCGCCGCGCTGCACGAGCGTCACTACGCCGAGCCCGAGCTGCGCGAGCGCGCGGAGAAGGCGATCGTCGCCGGCTTCGAGACCGCGAAACTGCCGCTGCAGCTGCGCGTCGAACTGCTGCTCGAGCTCGCGGCGAGCGCCGGCGCGCACGCCGACGCTCCGACCGCGCAGCGGCTGCTCGACCTCGCGTCGCTCGCCGTCGAACAAGGTCGCTTCGGCTGGACCGATGCGCTGCCGCAGCGCGCGCGCATCGCGTCGGCGCGGCGCGCGAGCGGCGACGCTGCGCGCGCGGGCAACGAGCTCGACGCGCTGTACACGTCGTACCTCGCACAGCGCGAGCGCATCGACAACTGGGAGCGCTGCGACGTGCTGCTGCCGATCGCGGAGGCCTACGGCGCGCTTGGCGAGCGCGCGAAGGCGCTCGGCGTGTATCGCAAGGCGCTCGAGGACGGCCGCGAGAATCCGAACGGGCGCTCGCGCGTCGAGGATCTCGTGCCCGCGCTGTGCTCGCTGGCCGTGCAGGGGATCGAACCCGACGCGGCGCTGTGGGAGCTCGTCGCGAAGATCGACGTCGGCCTCTGCGCACCGTGGTGATCCGCGCCGCCACGTGTGCGGCGGCGCGGTGCAACGCGCGCTTGACGAAGAATTGTCGCGCCGACGCGAGTCCTTGACGGACGCTTCACGGTCGGCGGGCTCGCGTCTTAACAGTGCGCCACTAACTTCGCGACTCGACGTCCGACGAGCACTTCCGAGGCTCGCCGGCGCGTCCGCCCCCCCGACGTCGCCGCAGTCCAAGAGCCGCACACAGGTCCTCGCCCGTGAAGTGTTGGATGTTGGTAGCGGTGGTTCCGATCGCGGCGGCGATCACCGCGCAGGAACCGGCGGGCACCGTGCGCGGCAGCGTCTACGACGCCGACTTCGACGTGCCGCTCGCGAGCGCGACCGTGTACGTCGTCGAGACCGGTCAGCGCGCCGCGACGAATGCGCAGGGCGTCTATGCGCTCGCGGGCGTGAAGCCCGGTCGCTACACGCTGATCATCACGAAGGACGGCTACGTGCGCGCGGTGCGCGCCGAGATCGTCGTCACGAGCGGCGGGCTGACCGACGTCTCGGTCGAGCTGACGGGCGAGTTCACCGAGATGGACGAGTTCGTCGTGCAGGATCTGCTGCAGTCGGCGGCGGGCAGCGAGCTCGCCTCGCTCGACATCCGACTGAAGGAGAAGTCGATCGTCGACACCGTCAGCGCCGAGCTGATCAAGGCCGCGGGCGCGAGCGACGCCGGACAGGCGGTGCGCGTGCTCCCCGGCGTCTCGGTGCAGGACGGCAAGTACGCGGTGATCCGCGGACTGCCCGATCGCTACGTCAGCTCGCAGATGAACGGCGTGCGCCTGCCGTCGGCCGACGAGGACAAGCGCGCGGTCGAGCTCGATCAGTTTCCCTCCGCCGTGATCGAGCGCATCCAGGTCACGAAGACGTTCACGCCGGACCAGCAGGGCGATGCGTCCGGCGGTGCGGTCGACATCCGGCTGAAGAGCATCCCCGACGAGAGCGGCTTCCAGCTCAAGACGACGCAGACCTTCAACTCGCAGACGGTCGGTGAGAGCGGGTTCCTGACGTTCGAGCCGGGCGACGGCGTGTTCCAACCGCTCGGGCAGGATTGGGACGGCGACGTCGGCGTGTCGTTCGGCGACGCGCCCGGTCAGCACAAGTTCGCGCTGTCGGGCGGCGGCAAGCGCGACCTCACCGACGACGTCCGCATCGGCGGCTTCTTCAACCTGGGCTTCGAGCGCGACAGCTCGTTCTTCGACGACGGCCGCGACGACTCGTGGTACGTGAAGTCTCCGAACACGCCGCTCGTGCCGGAGGAATCGCTGGCCGGCGAGAGCCTGATGACGTCGCTGTTCGACGTGACCTCGGGCTCGCGGTCGGAGGAGTGGGCCGGGCTCGCGTCGGTCGGCCTCGAGACGTCGAACAGCAAGCTCGGCATCACGTACCTCGAGACGAAGATCACGGAAGACACCGCGACGCTGGCCGAGGACACGCGCGGCAAGGAGTACTTCTTCCCCGGCTACGACCCCGACGATCCGCTCGATCCGGGCAACGATCCGAACGCGGGCAGCTACGAGGGCGTCTTCAAGGCGCCGTACAACCGACTCGAGACGCTCGAGCACTCGGAGCGCACGACGAAGACGTTCCAGCTGCACGGCGAGCACAAGTTGCCGGGCGACGAGCTCGAGTTCGGCGACGCGTTCCGCCTGCGACCGCCGGAGCTGTCGTGGACGATCTCGAAGAGCAGCGCAGTGCTCGATCAGCCCGACAAGCGTCTGTTCGGCAGCTACTGGTTGCCGGGCTTCTCGGTCGGGCCGTTCACGTTCCCCGACAGTCACTACCCGCTCTTCCCGTCCGAGAACATCAACCTCGGCAACCTGCAGCGCGTCTGGAAGAAGATCGACGAGGACAGCCGGCAGCTCAGCGTCGATCTGAAGTGGCCGTTCGACAACGGCGACGAGGAGCGCGGCTACCTGAAGACCGGCTGGTTCCGCGACGCCGTCGAGCGGCAGTTCGACCAGGACTCGTTCAGCAACATCCTCGTCGACTCCGACGCGTCGTACGCCGGCGACTTCGACGACCTGTGGAGCGGGCAGTTCCCCGACGAGAGCGGCCACGAGATCTCGGAGAGCACGTTCGACATCGACTACAGCGGCGAGCAGGTGATCTCCGCGTGGTACGGGATGATCAGCTACCCCGCGACGCCGCGGCTCGAGCTCGTCGGCGGCGCGCGCGTCGAGAGCACGCGCATCGGCGTGACGAACCTGCCCGAGGCGGACGCGCTGTGGTACCCGAACGGCTCGATCGAAGGGCTCGATCCGGGCGAGGCCGACGTCGACTTCTCGCAGGACGACGTGCTGCCGGCGCTGGCGGCGAACTTCCGGCTGCGCGACGACGTGACGCTGCGCGCGTCGTACGCGCAGACGATCGCGCGCCAGACGTTCAAGGAGCTCACGCCCGTGATCCAGCAGGAGTTCCTCGGCGGGCCGATCTTCATCGGCAACCCGAGCCTCGAGATGAGCGCGCTCGACAACTACGACCTGCGCTGCGACTACACGCCGTACGAGGACGGGCTGTTCAGCGCGTCGATCTTCCACAAGCGGATCGAGAAGCCGATCGAGTACGTGCAGGAGATCGCGAACTTCTCCTACACGACGGCGGTCAACTATCCGAAGGGCGAGCTGTCCGGCATCGAGCTCGAGGCGCGCCAGGGCTTGCAGCGCTTCTCCGACAAGCTCGCCGGCCTCTCGGTCGGCGCGAACGCGACGTTCATCGACTCCGAAGTGTCGCTGCCGCAGGGCGAGATCGACGACCTCACGGCGACGGGCATCGTGACGCCCGACTCGACGCGCGACATGACGAACGCGCCCGAGCACCTGTTCAATCTCTTCGCGACGTACAAGCTGCCCGAGCTCGGCACCGAGCTCGGCCTGTTCTACACGCAGCAGGGCGACACGCTGATCGCGGGCGAGGGGACGAACAACCTCTACTACATCCCGAGCGTGTACGCGAAGGAGTACGGCACGCTGAACTTCACCGCGAGTCAGCGCCTCGGGCCGTACGTCGAGCTGCAACTGCAGATCAAGAACCTCACGAACCCCGACATCGAGACGGTCTATCGCTCGGAGGTGCTCGACGACGACGTCACGAAGACGTCGTTCTCGCGCGGCATCGACTGGGCGATCAGCCTCAACATCAACTTCTGAATCCACTCCGGATCCCAGCCATGGACCCCACACGACCCGATCGCTCCCGTCCGCGCGCGCTGCTCACGCTCGGACTCGCCGTGCTCGCAACGACCGCGCTCGGCGGCGCGGCGCAGGAACCCACCGACGCGAAGGCGCGCCTCGAAGCGACGCGCCTCGAGCTGTCGAAGTGGATCGAGACGCAGCAGCTCGTCTCGAAGGAGCGCAAGGACTGGCAGCAGGGCAAGGAGATCCTCGGCGCGCGCGTCGAGCTCCTGCGCAAGGAGGTCGCGGCCTTCGAGC
>SCVU01000258.1 GCA_004296785.1 Planctomycetota bacterium | reverse complement strand
GCGTGATCGACGGCGCGATCACGCCGGAGAACGCGCCCTGCAAGAGGCGCAGCACGAGCAGCTGCAGCGGCGACGAGGCGAGCCCCATCAACCCGACGAACAGCGACGTCGCGAGCAGCGAGCGCAGCAGCATCGCCTTGCGGCCGACGCGGTCGCCGAGCGAGCCCCAGATCGGCCCGGTCAGCGCGGCCGCCAGCGGCGTCGCGCCGAACACCGCGCCCGCCCACGCGGCGACGAGACCGCGCCCTTCGACGCCGACCGCTTCGAGGTGCGAAGGGAAGAACGGCAGGAAGCTCTGCAGGCCCGCCGTCGCCGCGAAGTTCGCCCACCAGACGGCGGAGAACGTGCGCTTCCATCGCGCGGCGCTGGCTTCGACGGCGTCCGGGGCGGTCATGGCAGGCTCGCGCGCGAGGCCGATCCCACCAGCATCGCCCGCTCGCGCGCGCGGACTTGAAGCGAGTCGGCCGAATCAGGCCGTCGGTTCGTCGGCCAGGCGCTGGCGGATCGCATCGGCCTGGTCGGCGCGCGCGGCGAACGCGGCGATCACCGCCGGGTCGAACTGCGTGCCCGCGTGCTCGACGACGTACTGCAGCGCGGCCGCGTGCGTCCACGCCTGCTTGTACGGGCGCTTCGTCGTCAGCGCGTCGTAGCAGTCGGCGAGCGCGACGATGCGCGCCGACAGCGGGATCGCCTCGCCCGCGAGACCCGCCGGGTAGCCGGTGCCGTTCCACTTCTCGTGGTGGCTGGCGGCGATCTCGATCCCCAGGCGCAGGAAGTCGTTGTCGAACTCCGAGCTCGCCGCGACGCGCCGCAGCGTGTCGGCGCCGATCGTGGTGTGCGTCTTCATGACCTCCCACTCGTCGCTGGTCAGCTTGCCGGGCTTGAGCAGGATCGAATCGGGGATGCCGACCTTGCCGATGTCGTGCAGCGGCGCCGAGCGCACGAGGTCGTCGACGAAGGCATCGGTGATCGTCTCGACGTGCTTGCCGTCGGCGCGCAGGCCCTCGGCGACCAGGCGGCAGTAGCTGCTGACGCGGTCGACGTGCCGGCCGGTCTCGTCGTCGCGCCGCTCGGCGAGCAGCGCGAGCGCCGTGATCGCGGCGTGCTGCGAGAGATCGCGTTGGCGGCGGCGCACGACGTTCCACGCGGCGAGCGCCGCGTAGCCCGCGAGCGCCTCGACGATCGCGCGGTCCTCGGCCGAGAGCTGCTCGCCCGGCGCGAGCGACACGCGCAGCTCTCCGACGCGGCCCTCGGACGTCTCGAGCGGCTGGACGAATGCGGCCTCGCCGATGTGCTCGCCCGCTTCGCCGCGCACGAGGTCGACGCGCGCGCGCTCGGGCGGCTGGATCTCGATCTCGAACTTGCGGCCGGGCAGGAGCTCGTGACTGGTGCGCACCGACAGCTGCGCGAGCTCCTCGAGCGAGCCGAGCGAGCGCAGCGAGTTCGAGTACTCGATCAGGTGGTGGATGCGGCGCAACTGCCAGACGAGCTGGTGGTCGAGGCGCTCGGCGAATCCGCTCAGCACCTTGCTCATGAACTGGAACTGTCCGTTGCGCTCGGCCTCGCGCTTGCGCCGCGCGTGCTCGACGAGGCCGGCGGCGAGCTCGCGGCGCAGCTCGCGCGCGCCGATCGGCTTGGGCAGGAAGCGGAAGATGCCGGCGCCGGCGAGGCCCTGCGCCGGGATGCGCGGATCCTGGCACGCGGTCAGCAGCATGCGCACGCTCTCCGGCCGCTCGGCGCGCACGCGCGCCAGCAGCGCGAGGCCGTCGATCCCGCGCACGTCGTGGTTGCACAGGATGACCGCGAAGCTGCCGGGGCCGCGCAGCGCGCGCTCGATCTGCGGCGGCGTCATCGCGGTGACGAGTTCGCAGCGCAGATCGTCGCGGCCGGCGAGGCAGCCGATCAGCTGCGGGTCGTCGTCGATCAGGAGCACGCGCGGCAAGCGCGCCTCGGGACTCGCCTCGTCGGAGACGGCCGCGCCGTCCGCAGCGCTCGCGGCGTCGACGAGCTCGGCCGTCGAAGAGCCCGGATCGGGAAGCGCGCTCATGCGACGGTCACTGCAGCGGTCAACGCGGCGGCGCCGTTTCGCGGCTCGATCGGACTGTGCACGGAACAAGTTTCGGCACGCGCCGCGCGGCGCTTGAACCGCGGCCTGTAAGTTCGCGCGCCGAACCCGATCGCGGGAAACGCAGCGCTCGACGCCCGCTCCCGTGCAACGCCGAGCGTCAGTTCTTGTATCCCTGCAGCGGCGCCGGCACGCGGCCGCCGCGCTGGTTCAGGATGCGGCAACCGAAGCGCCCGGGATCCTGCACGATCGCGGTGCCGAGCAGACCGCCCCAATCGACGGTTTGCCCCGCTTTCAGGCCGGGAATCGGGCAGATCCGCACCGCGGTCGTCTTCGAGTTGATCATCCCGATCGCCATCTCGTCCGCGATGATGCCCGCGACGACGTCGACCGGCGTGTCGCCGGGGATCGCGACCATGTCGAGGCCGACCGAGCACACGGCGGTCATCGCCTCGAGCTTCGCGAGCGAGAGCGCGCCCTCGCGCACCGCGTTGATCATGCCCGCGTCCTCGCTGACCGGGATGAACGCGCCCGAGAGGCCGCCGACGCTCGAGCTCGCCATCGCGCCGCCCTTCTTGACCGCATCCGTGAGCAGCGCGAGCGCGGCCGTCGTGCCCGGCGCGCCGGTGCGATCGACGCCGATCAGCTCGAGGATGTCGGAGACCGAGTCGCCTTCCGCCGGCGTCGGCGCGAGCGAGATGTCGACGATGCCGAAGCTCGTGCCGAGTCTGCGCGCGGCCTCGCGGCCGACGAGCTCGCCCATCCGCGTGATCTTGAACGCGGTGCGCTTGATCGTCTCGGCGACGGCGAGCAGATCGGGATTCGGTCCCAGGCGCGCGAGCGCGCTGCGCACGACGCCGGGGCCGGACACGCCGACGTTGAGCACGGTCTCCGCCTCGCCGATGCCGATGTGCGCGCCGGCGACGAACGGGTTGTCCTCGACGGCGTTGCAGAAGCACA
>SCVU01000257.1 GCA_004296785.1 Planctomycetota bacterium | reverse complement strand
CCCCGGCGGAGGCGGCGGCGGCGCCGCGAGCAACGGCAGCGGCGGCGTCGGCGCTCCGCCGCCCGCCGGCACCGGCGTCACCAGGCCGTTCGTCGTCCACGGGATCACGACGCTGTCGCCCTGCCGCGCGCTCTGCCCGAGCTCGTCGAGCAGCTCGTGCGCCGATTGGTAGCGCACGCGCGGATCGAGGCGCAGGCAGCGCTCGACGACGACGCGCAGCGGCGCGGGGAAATCGGCGGTGAAACGCGGCGGCTCGTCCGTCTCGCGCAGCGCGAGCCCGATCTCGTTCGTGCTCGGATACGGCAGCTGCCCGGTCATGCTCTCGAACAGGATCACGCCGAGCGAATAGATGTCGGCGCGGTGATCGGCGCGATTGCGCAGCATCTCCGGCGCCATGTACTGCGGCGTGCCGCGGCCGAAACTCAGCGTCGCGCGGCCGTCCGACAACAGGCGCGCCAGGCCGTAGTCGCCGACGCGCGCGACCTCGCCGCGCAGGAACACGTTGCTCGGCTTCAAGTCGAAGTGCGCGAGGCGCCGGTCGTGCAGCGCGAGCACGCCGCGGCACGCCTGCACGAAGAACGAGATCGAGCTCTCGCGCGTCAGCTCGCCGCGCTTCAGGCGCCGCGCGAGCGTGTCCTCGCCGGCGTAGCCGAGGATCAGGAACGGCACGCCCATCACGACGCCCATGTCCTCGATCGTCACGAGGTTCGGGTGGTCGATCGCGGCGAACAGGCGCACGTGCTCGAGCTCGCGCTCGACCGCGTCCTGCTGGCCGGCCTCGAGCTTGAGGAACTTGACCGCGTAGGCCTTGCCGATCGAGCGCTTGCGCGCGAGATAGACGTCGCCGAACGCGCCGCCGCCGAGCCGGTGTCCGATCTCGTAGCCCGGCAGGAAGTCCGGTTGACGAAAGCGGTTGTAGAAGGCTTCCCAGTCGATCATCGGCCGCAGCAGCAGTATACGGCCCAGCGCCGGTGCGCCTTCACTCGTCGTGCAGCAGCGGCTCCAGCGTCAGCCACAGCGCCGGTTGCGCGCCGGCGCTCGCGCCGAGCGCGAGGTCGGTGCGCGCGCGCGGCGGGAACGGCAGCGCGCACTGCGCGCGCGCTTCCTGCAGGCGTTCGGCGCCGCGCAGCGCGATGCCGAGCTCCGACGCGAGCTCGAGCTCCTCGCCGTTCCACGCGAGCGCGCAGTCGCCGCGCAGATTCGGGACGCGCACGTGGCGCTGCGGCGTCGCGCCGACGCGGACGCGGCCGCCGGGGCCGGGCGCGACGAGCAGCAGGCGGTTCGCGCCGGCGCAGTCGGGGCCGCGGCGGACGATGAGCAGCGCCGAGGAGGTCGACGGATCGGGCAGGTGGAACGAGAGCTCGAGGTTCGTCGCGAGCTCGAGGTGATCGTGGTCGCGCAGCTGCGCGCCGCGGCGCTCGACCGCGCGGCCGTTGCGCAGCACCGGTTCGTCCGAGAGCGGGACGATATGCCACTCGGCGCCGCCGAGGAACGACTGGCGGAGTTGGAAGCACGCGTGGCGCGGCGGGAGGTTCGCGAGGAACGGGAGATCGATGTCGCGGCCGCGCGCGTGGCCGAGGACGAGCTCATTGCCGCAGGCGAGCAGGTGCTGACCGGCTTCGTCGACGCCGAGTAGGGCCGAATGCGTGCTCACCGTGGGCTGACGAAGGGAAAGCGTTGCTGAGTCGAGCTCGATCATGACGGCGGGTCTGCCGAACCACGCGCCGACCCTACGCACGCAGCCAGCGTACGTGTGTTGTGGTTCTGTACGACGCGCGGAGTGGGCGTTCGCTTCCGAGCGAGCCGCGCGCGTGTACGGTGCCAGGCACCTAGCGCGCGAGCACGAGCCCGCCGCCCTCAGCCCGCGCCTTGAAGTACGCCTCGCGGGCGCGCGCGTACATGTCTTCGCGCTTGTGCACGGCCGGGTGCGGGTACGTCGCGATGCCGACCGAAAGCTGCAGCGGATCGCCGACCAGATCCTTCAGCCGCCGCTCCGCCACCATCTGCGAGATCCGCCGCGCCATCACCGACGCCCCATCGGGCCCCGTGTTCGTCAGCAGGAACAGGAACGAGCTCTCGTCGAAGCGACCGAGGATGTCCGTGTCGCGCGCCGCGCCGAGGAAGATCCCGCCGAGCGTGTTCAGCGTGTCGCGCGCCGCCTGCCCTTCGAAGCCGAGCATCACGCAGGTCAGCGGCATGCCGAAGCGCTTCGCCCGCTTGAACTCCTCGTCGAGCTTGAACGTGAGGAACTCGTAGTTGTACAGCTGCGTCTCGGGATCGGAGAGCGCCGCGACCAGCGGCGAGCTCGACGTCCCCATCAGATCCTCGAGCAGTCGCGCCGGCAGCTGCGGCATCCGCACGTCCTCGCGCTGCTCCTTCGGCAAGCTCTTCTGCGCGGGCACCTGCGCGAGCACCGCGCGGATCTTCTGCGCCGACAGCGGCTTCGACAGCGTGCCCGACGCGCCGCAGAACAGCGCGATCGGATCGGCGAGCTTGTTCTCCTCGTCGACGACGACGAACGTGCGGCAGCGCGTCTGGCCCGCGAGCTTGCGACACAGCTCGTAGACGTTCTGCCGCGACTGCTGCGCGTCGAGCAGGATCACGTCGCCGGCGCCCGGCGGGTGCTTCAACAGGTCGTCGGCGGTCGGCGCGAGCGAGAGCTCGTAGCCTTCGAGGCTGCTGACCGCGGCGCGCGCGGTCGCGTAGAGTGCCTCGTCGCCGGTCACCAGACGGATCGTGCGCAAGCCATCACCCATGTTGCTCTTCACGGTAGGTCCCGGCGGGGAGCCGGGCAACTGCCGAGGATAGCGGGTGCGGCGCGCCGCGCCAAAACATGCGGCGCGACGAGCTCATTTCGCGACCGGCTCGCGGCGCAGCAACCACACGAAGCCGTGGTACTCGCGGCCGCTCTCGGTGCCGGGCGCCTCGATGCGCGAATAGTCGCCGATCAGCAGATCGAGATCGCCGTCACCGTCGTAGTCGCACGCGTGGGCCTGCGCTCGCTCGCCGGGACCACGCATCGTTGCGCTGCGTCGCTCCACCGGATCCAAGATCGTCGCGATCGCGTCGAACTTCGGCGACTTGGGCGCACCGACGTTGCGCCACCAGAACACGGCGCCCTTCTCATTGGCCGACAGCACGTCGAACTTGCCGTCGCCGTCCCAGTCGGCGATCACGGGCATCGCATGGCCGTTCGGCACGGTCCACATCCGACCGGCCAGATCGAGCGGCGTGTTCTGCGGATCCCACACCGCCTTCCTCGCGTCGCCGAGGTTCTTGCGCAGCGCAACGCGACCGCCGTTCGCGCCGAGCAAGAGATCGAGGTCGCCGTCGCCGTCCCAGTCGACCGGCGTCGCCGCGATCCCGAGCTCATGCGCCATGTTGCTCTTCGCCGTGTCCGTCCACGTGTCCTTGTCGTAGTCCCAGTAGTGCCCCATCCGCAGCACGTCGCCGTCGCGGTCGAGCAATGCCGCCGGCTTCGCGAACTCGTGATCGACGAGCCCGCGCAGCAGGTACGCGCCGCCTTCGAAGCAACCGGTGATCAGATCGAGCCGTCCGTCGGCGTCGAAGTCCGCAACCTGCGGACTCAATCCGATGCATCACCAGTTGTGGATGCGGACGTCCTCTCCCTCGGCCTGTAGCAAGCCTTCCGACTCCCACTTGGGCTGTGCGCGCGTCCCGCTGTTCGAGTAGACGTGAATCACGCCGCGGAATGTGCCGACGAGCAGCTCCGGCGTTCCGTCGCCGGTGATGTCGGCGAGCAGCGGACCGGCGTGCGCGATGTCCGCGCCGACATCGATCGGTGCACCGTCGGCCTCGATGCGGACGGGCGACGCGAGGGGTGCGATGAAAAGCGGTCCCGGCGCGTCGAGCGCGGGTTGCTGAATCGCGATGAGCGTTGCGGTGACGAACGCGATCGACACGGCGGAAACCTCCTCGAGCGGGCGGACGAACCGCGTTCGACTCTATCCGGGGTCCCCGCGCTCAGCTACGCGCCCGCGGCCAGAGTCACTTCGCGACCGGTTCGCGCCGCAGCAGCCACACGTGCCCGCGCACGAGCACCTTCTTCTCCGACCCCGGCGGCGGCTCGCCGTGCTGCGCGTCGCCGAGGAGCAGATCGAGATCGCCGTCGCCGTCGTAGTCGCACGCGTGCAGCCGCGCCGACTGGAACGGCCCGCTCGGCGTCGGCGTGCCGCCCTGCTCTTGCGCCGCGCGTGCGGCGCGATCCTTCGCCGAATCGAGGATCCGCGTCGCTTCGGCGAACCGCGGCACGCCCACTTCGCCGACGTTGCGCCACGCGTGCACCGCGCCGTCCGCGCTGCCCGACAGCACGTCGAAGAGCCCGTCGCCGTCCCAGTCCACCGCAATCGGCCGCGCCTGCCCGCCCGGCACTTCGAACGGCGCACCCGCGACCTCGATCGCGACGCTCTTGTTCGCGAACGAGTAGCGCTTCGACCTGCCTTCGTTGATGCGCAGCACGACGCGGCCCTCGCTCGCGCCGAGCAGCAGGTCGAGATCGCCGTCGGCGTCCCAGTCGACCGCGCTCGCCGAGATGCCGCGGAGCGCGTCGTAGGGATTCTTCTCGTCGACCTCCCAATCCAACTTGCCGTAGTGGTAGTAGCGGCCCAGGCGCAGCGGCAGCCGGCTCTTGTCGCGCAGCGGCTGCAGCATCGCGAAGCGCTGCTTCGTGTAGCCCTCGAGCCAGTGCACGAGGCCGTCGGAGCTCGCGACGACGAGGTCGCCGTCGCCGTCGCCATCGAGGTCGGCGAGATCCAGGCTGATCCCGCCGCTGGAGGCGGACTCGACCTTGACCGGCTGTCCCTTCACCTCGAGCAGTCCGTCGAACGACCAGCGCGGCGCGGCGCGCGTGCCGAGGTTCGTGTAGCGCGCGATCTGACCGCGCGCCACGCCCACGAGCAGTTCGGGCAAGCCGTCGCCGCTGATGTCGGCGAGCAGCGGGGCCGCGTGACCGTGGAACTCCACCACGTCGAGCGGCACGCCGTCGGCGTGGAGCTGCACGGGCGGCGCGAGATGCGGAAGCCAACTCGGCGCCGCGACTGGCGCGGGCTGTTGGAACGACCACAGCGCGGCTGCGAGCAGTGCGAGCGACACGTCGACGAGTCTAGTCGTTCTCGCCGAG
>SCVU01000256.1 GCA_004296785.1 Planctomycetota bacterium | reverse complement strand
TTCGGATCCGCGGCGATCCGCTCGTCGAGCACGCCGAGCGCCTCCGCCGGACGCCCGAGCCCGATCAGGCACGTCGCGATGTTCGCCTTCGTCGCGGGCCAGCGCGGCCCGTCCTTCTCGAGCCGCCGGTACGCCTCGAGCGACTCCGCGTGGCGATTGAGCTGCAACAGCGCGTACGCGCGGTGGTCGAGCGCGATCCAGTTCGACGGATTCGCGGCCAGCACTTCCTCGAGCTTGACCAGCACCTCGAGCCAGCGCGCGCCGTGCGCGAGCTCGGCCGAGCGCATCACCGCGCGCAGCTCGTCGCGCCCGTCGAGCGGCGCGCGGCGCTGCGAATCGTCGAGCGGCTCCGGCCATTCCGGCGGCGGCCCCGACGCGCCGGTGTAGCCCATCTTCGCCATCGCTGCCGAGTGGTCGACGCCGGTCGCGGCGGACGACAAGCGCCCCTTCTTCGCCAGCGCTTCGAGCGCCGCGCGGTACGGCGCGACGCGCGCGGCGGCGCCGGGCAGCAGATTGCGCTCCTCGCGCGGATCCTGGGCCAGGTCGTAGAGCTCGCTCTTCGAGCTGTGCAGGTACTTGAACTCGCGGTCCCACGCGCCCGCGAGCCCCGACCAGCCGTACGCGAGCCACGGGAAGTACGTCTCGCAGAACGCGATGCGCTCGCGCGGCGCGCGCCCGTCGTACAGCGACACGCCGTCGGTCGCCGCGACCTCGAATCCCAGCGCATCCGCGAGCGTCGGGAAGACGTCGACGACGCTCGCGACGCCCGCGTCGCGCGTGCCCGCGTGCGCGCGATCGGCGCGCCGCAGCACGAACGGCACGCGCAGCGTCGCGTCGTACACGTACATGCCGTGCGTGATCTCGCCGTGCGCGCCGAACGACTCGCCGTGGTCGGCGGTCACGAGGATCGTCGTGTCGTCGTAGCGCTGCTGGCGCTTCAGCGCGTCGAGCACGCGGCCGAGCGCGGCATCGGTCTCCTGCACCTCGGCGAGGTACGCGGTCCAGCCCTGCGGATCGTCCGGCGCGGGCGTCGCCGGCTTCACGTGCTTCGGCGTGTGCGGCGCGTGCGGGTCGTAGAAGTGCAGCCAGCCGAAGAACGGCCGCTCGCGCGCCGCGCCGTCGAGCCACGCGATCGCGTCGTCGGCGACTTCGCTTGCGGGGCGCTCGGGGAAGTGGAAGTCGTGCACGTCCCCGGCGTCGGCGGGCTCGGTGTACACGTCGAAGCCCTGGTCGAGGCCGTAGGCGCGGTCGAGCACGAGCGAGCCGACGAACGCGCCGGTCGCGAAACCCTGCTCGCGCGCGAGCTCGGCCAGCGTCTGCGCGGCGGGCGCCAGCGCCTCGAGGCCGTTGTCGTGCAGTCCGTGCCGCAGCGGCACGAGCCCGGTCAGCATCGACGCATGCGCCGGCAGCGTCAGCGGCGCGACGGTGCGCGCGGACTCGAACACGATGCCCTCGGCCGCGAGCGCTTCGACGTGCGGCGTCGTGCCCGCGCGCCCACCGGTGCAGCCGAACGCGTCGGGCCGCGTCGTGTCGAACGTCACGAGCAGCACCGAGTGTCGCGCGCGACCCGCGGGCGCGGCGTCACCGCAGCCGACGAGCACGGCGGACACGGCGATAGCGCCGACCAGCGCGAGGAGCGCGCCCGCACTCGCGCGCGCGGCGACGCGGCCGCCACGGCTCATTCGCGGCGGCTCGCGCTCTGAGCTCTCACGATCAGGAAGACGAGCTGCAGCGCGCCCGACAGCGCGCTCGCGACGTACGTCATCGCGGCGGCGTTGAGCACGCTCGCGACGCCCTTCGCCTCCGCCTCCGAGCGCACGATGCCCGCCTTCGCGAGCACTTCGCGCGCGCGGCGGCTCGCGTCGATCTCGACGGGCAGCGTGACGAGCTGGAACAGCACGACCGCCGCGAAGCACACGATGCCGATCTGCATCAGCAGCACGCCGAGGTGGCCCTGCGCCTTCGAGCCCGACGCGAGGAAGAACCCGATCATGAACGGCAGCATGTACAGCCGCGCGCCGATGTTCGTCAGCGGGACGAGCTTCGAGCGCAGGCCGAGCGCCGGGTAACTCCGCGCGTCCTGGATCGCGTGGCCGGCCTCGTGCGCGGCGACCGCGACGGACGCGATCGAGCTGCCGCGGTAGACGGCCGGCGACAGCCGCAGCGTCTTCGCGCGCGGGTCGTAGTGGTCCGACAGCATGCCCGGGTGCTCCTCGATCGTGACGCCGCTGACGCCCGCGGCGCGACAGACGGCGGCGGCGGCCTGCGCGCCCGTCATCCCGGAGAGCACGCGCTGGTTCTGGAAGCGCGCGAACGTGCTCTTCACGCGCCACTGCGCCCACAGGGTGAGCACGAGCCCGAGGCCGGTGCAGACGAGGTAGAGCGGGTCGAAGATGAATCCGAAGGGCATGTCGTGGTTCGGGGGGGTGGAGGGCGCGACTCTATAAGGCGAAGGGCACCCGGGCCCAGTGCGCGCCGCGCCGGAGCGCGCGACTCGTACGCGGCCGTACGGTCGTGTCACGCGCGGCGCGAGCGGCCGCCACGCGCGGATTGCCCAGCCCAAGTGCCGTCGACGGTGCCACTTAGGCCCCGGAGTGGGAACGCGGCCGGCGCACAAGCCGCTCGCCCCTGGCGCCCGCTCACTCTCGCGTTAGGATCCGAAAAGTAGAGTCGGAGGTCCTCAACTCAATGCCTGCCAAATCGACGCCAGCTCCCGGCCCCGCGCTGCTGAAGATCGGAGACTTCGCGCGCCTGGCGGGCACCAACCTGCGGACGCTGCGCTACTACGAGGAGCTCGGCCTGATGACGCCGGCCGCGCGCAGCGACGGCGGCTTCCGCTACTACCGGCACTGCGATCTCAACCGCCTGAACACGATCCGCAGCCTGCAGGAGCTCGGGCTGCACCTCGATCGGATCCGCGAGCTGCTCGACACGCGCAAGCGCTCGCAAGAGCGCGGGGCTTTCACGCGCGGCGTGCAGCAGGCGCTCGACGTGCAGGACGAGCTGCTCGTGCTGCGCATCGAAGAGATCCACAAGCAGCGCGCGAAGCTGGCCGAGGCGCGCGCCAAGTTGCGCGAATGCGAGCTGTGCCAGCACCAGCCGACGCCGGAGAACAACTTCTGCGAGCCGTGCGCGACGACCGGCCAGCCGCTGCCCGAGAAGCTCAGCGCACTCTACTGACTCTGGCCCAGCTGGCTGTGCGGGATTTCGAGGTCGACCCGCCACCGCGCGGACTTGCGCGCATCTAGGCGCCGGGCACGTCGCGCTCATCCCGAGCGCATGCCCGGAGGCCTCGATGTTCACTCCGCCCTGCTGTCCGCATCCATTCTGCTCGTCGCACGAGAAGGGATCGTTCACCTACCAGTGTCGCGGCTCGTTCCGCCGCGCGCTCGACGGCCGCATCGTGCAGCGCTAC
>SCVU01000255.1 GCA_004296785.1 Planctomycetota bacterium | reverse complement strand
AACATCCGCACGGCTGTCGCGCCGGTCCCCCGGCGCGGAGCGCCAGGGGAGTGGTCCTCGACGCGCGCAAGCGCGCCGTGCCGTTCCTCGCGCCCTTCCGCGCCACGACCACTCCGATGCATTCCTCCACGACCAGCTCCAGCGGCGGCGCAGCGCCCGTCGACTGGATCCTCGACCGCGTCGAGCGCCTGTGCGCGCACGACACGACCACCGGCCGCGAAGACGCGGGGCTCGCCGCGCTGTGCGCCGAGCTCGAGGACCTCGGCGCGCGCATCGAGCGCATCGAAGTCGAGCCCGGCCGCCACAACGTGCTCGCGACCTGGGGCGAGCCGCACCTGTTGTTCTCGACGCACCTCGACACGGTGCCGCCGTACCTGCCGCCGCGCCGCGAGGGCAACGTGCTGTGGGGCCGCGGCACGTGCGACGCGAAGGGCCAGGCGGTCGCGCAGCTCGCGGTGATCCGCGAACTGTTGCGTGCGGGCCACGGCGATCTCGCGTGGCTCGGCGTCGTCGGCGAGGAGACCGATTCGTGCGGCTCGAAGCACGCGCTCGCGCTCGCGCCGCGCTTCCGCGGCTTGCAAGGCGCGATCAACGGCGAGCCGACGCAGAACAAGCTCGCGACCGGCCAGCGCGGCGTGCAGCACCTCGTGCTGCGCACGCGCGGCGTCGCCGCGCACTCCGGCACGCCCGAGAAGGGCAGCTCGGCGCTGTGGCCGCTGCTCGAGTGGCTCGAGCGGCTGCGCGCGCTCCCCACCGCACAGCACCCCGAGCTCGGCGCGGAGATCTGGAACCTCGGCACGCTCAGCGGCGGCCGCGCGCCGAACGTCGTGCCCGATCTCGGCGAGGCGCACTTGTTCGTGCGCGCACTGCCGGGCTCGACGTTCGAGCAGCGCGTGCGCGAGCTCGCGCCCGAGTGCGGCAGCGTCGAGAGCGTCTTCAAGACGCAGCCGGCGCTGTACCCGCGCGTGCACGGCTTCGAGCACGCGCTCGTGCCGTTCGGCTCGGATGCGCCGCGCGTGCAGCAGCTCGTGCCGGGCGGGCGCGTCGCGCTCGTCGGCCCGGGCTCGATCGAGGTCGCGCACAGCGAGCACGAGCGTATCGACGCGGCGGATCTCGCGCGCGGGCACGAGCTGTTGCTCGCGCTGTCGCGGCACTTCCTCGCGGCGCCGCGCGCCGCGGAGGCGCGCGCATGACACAGTCGCTGGCGAAGCGCATCCCGTGCGCGGTGCTCGGCGCGACCGGCGTGGTCGGCCAGCGGCTCGTCGCGCGTCTCTCGCGCCACCCGTGGTTCGAGCTCGCGCACCTGTGCGCGTCGGAGAAGAGCGCGGGCAAGCGCTACGCCGACGCGTGCGAGTGGCGCCTCGGTCCCGAGCGCGGTCCGGCGCACGGCGGCGTCGGCGACCTCGTCGTCGAGCGCTGCGATCCCGCGCGCGTGGCCGCGCCGCTCGTGTTCAGCGCGCTCGACACCGAGCCCGCGCGCGAGCTCGAGCCCGCGTTCGCGCAGGCCGGCTCGTTCGTCGCGTCGAACGCGAGCGCGTTCCGCATGGCGAGCGACGTGCCGATCGTGATCCCCGAGCTCAACGCCGCGCACCTCGACCTCGTGCTCGAGCAGCGGCGCGCGCGCGGCTGGCGCGGCGCGATCGTGTGCAAGCCGAACTGCACGACGGTGCCCGTCGCGCTGCCGCTCGGCGTGCTCGACGCGGCCTTCGGCGTCGAAGCGGTGCACGCGACGAGCCTGCAGGCCGTCTCGGGCGCCGGCTGGCCCGGCGTGTCCTCGCTCGACATCCTCGGCAACGTCGTGCCGTTCATCCGCGGCGAAGAGGAGAAGCTCGAGCAGGAGACGGTCAAGCTGCTCGGCCGCCTCGGCGAGCGCGCGATCCTCGCGGCGAGCTTCCCGGTCTCGGCCGCGTGCCACCGCGTGCCGGTCGAGAACGGCCACATGGTCGCGGTGTCCGTGCGCTTGCGCGGCGCGCCGTCGGTCGACGCGGTGCGCGCCGCGCTCGACGCGTGGCGGCCGTCGACGCTCGAGCACGCGCTGCCCTCCGCGCCCGCGCGCGCGCTCGTCGTGCACTCCGCCGAGAATCGGCCGCAGCCGAAGCTCGACGCCGAGTCGCACGACGGCATGAGCGTGCACGTCGGCCGCGTGCGCCGCTGCGCGGTGCTCGGCATCCAGTTCAGCGCGCTCGTGCACAACGCCGAGCGCGGCGCGGCCGGCGGCAACGTGCTGTACGCGGAGCTCGCGCGCGCGCGCGGCCTCTTCGGCTGAGGCCGCGCGACCGCTCCGTCCCTCCGACCGACCCCCGTCCCCCACCCGCTCTCCCTCCCCCTTCTCGATGGTCATCGTGATGAAGTTCGGCGGCTCCTCGGTCGCCGATTCGACGTGCATGCGACACGTGCTCGAGCTCGTGCGCGAAGCGCTGCCGCGCGGCCCGCTGGTCGTGCTGTCCGCGATGGGCAAGACGACCGACGCGCTGTTCCGCGCGGCGCGCCTGGCCGAGCGCGGGCACCTCGAGGAGGCGCTGGCGGAGTCGCGCGCGCTGTACGCGAAGCACCGCACGGCCGCCGAGGAATTGCTGCCGCGCGGACTGCCCGTCGACCTCGTCGCGCTGCTCGAGCAGCAGCGCGAGGAACTCGATCTGCTGCTGCGCGGCGTCGCGCTGCTGCGCGAGCTCTCGCCGCGCTCGATGGACGCGATCGCGAGCCAGGGCGAGCGGCTCTCGACGCTCCTGTTCTCGCGCTACGTCGCCGAGGCCGACGTCAGCGGCGAGCTGTTCGACGCGCGCAACGCGGTGCGCACCGACGGCGCGTTCGGCTCGGCGCAGCCGGATCTCGAGGAGATCCGCGCGCTCGCGAGCGAGCACCTGAAGCCGCTCGTCGGCCCCGGTCGCTGCGTCGTCACGCAGGGCTACATCGGCTCGACCGTGCAGGGCTTCACGACGACGCTCGGCCGCGGCGGCAGCGACTACTCGGCCTCGCTGCTCGGCGCGGCGCTCGGCGCCGAGGAAGTGCAGATCTGGACCGACGTCGAGGGCGTGCTGACCGCCGACCCGCGCGTGATCCCCGCCGCGCAGCCGATCGCGGAGCTCTCGTTCGCCGAGGCGGCCGAGCTCGCCGCATTCGGCGCGAAGGTGCTGCACCCGGCGACGATCCAGCCGGCGATCGACGCGGACATCCCCGTCACGGTGCGCCACACGATGCGCCCGAACGGCCGCTTCACGCTGATCCGCTCGCAGCGCGCGGCGGAGCTCGCGCCGAAGCCGGCGGCCCCGCGCCGCCCGATCACCGCGCTCGCCTCGCGCGGCCCGATCACCGTGCTCACGCTGACGTCGACGCGGATGTTCCACCAGAGCGGCTATCTCGCGCGCGTCTTCGACGTGTTCGGCCGCATGGGCGTCAGCGTCGACCTCGTCGCGACCGCCGAAGTCTCGGTCTCCTGCACGATCGAGGCCGATGCGCCGATCGAAGCGCTGGTGCGCGAGCTCTCGCGCTTCGCGACGATCGAGGTCGCGCAACAGCGCGCGATCGTCGCCGTGGTCGGCGCGCGCATGAAGGACACGCCGGGCCTCGTGTCGCGGATCTTCGGCGCGCTCGGCGACATCGCGCCCGAGCTCGTCTCGCTCGGCGGCAACGAGATCAACCTGTCGCTCGTCGTGCCGAAGGACGCGGCGGCCGAGGCGCTGCGCCGGCTGCACCGCGCGTTCTTCGAGGGGTCCGCGGCATGAGCCTTCGCATCGGCGTGTTCGGCCGCGGGCGCCTCGCCGGGGCGATCGCCGCCGCGGGCGGAAGCTCGATCGCATGGCAGGTCGCGCGCGAGGACGCGCCCAGCGAGCGCGTCGACGTCGCGATCGAGGCCTCCAGCGGCGCCGCGGTCGAGCGGCGCCTCGCGTGGGCGCTCCAGACGCGCACGCCGCTCGTGATCGGCAGCACCGGTTGGGAGATCGCGGACCTCGCCGAGCGCGTCGGCACGCGCATCGGCGTCGTCGTCGCGCCGAACTTCTCGCTGTCGGTCGCGCTGATGCGCCGTCTCACGACCGTGCTCGGTCGTTTCGCCGCGCTCGATCCCGCGCGCGATCCGTACATCGTCGAGCACCACCACGCGCGCAAGAAGGACGCTCCGTCCGGCACCGCGAAGCTGTTCGCGCGCACGCTGCTCGAAGCCTGCCCGCGCAAGACCGGCTGGACGATCGGCGGTCCGGTCGCGCCCGACCAGCTCTCCGTCGCGGTGATCCGCGCCGGCACGACGTATTCGACGCACACGATCGGGCTCGACTGCCCGGCCGAGGTGCTCGAACTGCACCACGCATCGCGCAGCGCCGCCGCCTACGCGGACGGTGCGCTCGAGGCGGCGCGCTGGATCCGCACGCGCAGCGGCGTGCATTCGTTCGACGCGGTCGCGAGCGACGTGCTCGACCCGCTCTTCGCAGGCTTCACCGATGCTGACTGACTTCTCCGGCCTGTGCGTCGCGCTCGCGACGCCGTTCCAAGCGAGCGGCGCCGTCGACCTCGGCGCGTTCCAGCACCTCGTGCGCCACGTCGTCGCCGGCGGCGTCGACGTGCTGATCCCGCTGGGTTCGACCGGCGAGGCGGCGACGCTCAACGACAACGAGCGCGACGCGCTCGTCGAGACGTGCCTGGCCGAGTCGCGCGGCCGCCCGGTCGTCGTCGGCACGGGCTCGAACAACACCGCGCAGTCGGCGGCGTGGACGAAGCGCGCGAAGCAGCTCGGCGCGCACGGCGCGCTGGTCGTCACGCCCTACTACAACAAGCCGATGCCGAGCGGCATCGTCGCGCACTTCCGCGCGGTCGCCGACGCCGCGCCGGGCTTCCCGATCGTCGCGTACAACGTGCCCGGCCGCACCGGCACGAACCTCGCGCCGGCGACGCTCGCGCAGCTGTGGCAGAACCCGCAGGTCGTCGCGGTCAAGGAATCGTCGGGCAACCTCGCGCAGATCGGCGAGATCGCGCGCGCGCTGCCGCGCGAGAAGCTCTTGCTCGCCGGCGACGACAACCTCGCGCTCGCGACGATCGCGGTCGGCGGCGGCGGGCTCGTCTCGGTCGCGGCGAACGTCGCGCCGGCGCTGTTCAAGGAACTCGTCGTGTGCGCGCGCGAGGGCCAGGTCGGCCGCGCGCGCGAGCTGCACCAGCGCCTCTTGCCGCTGATGGACGCGCTGTTCGTCGAGTCGAATCCGATCCCGCTGAAGGCCGGGCTCGAGCTGCTGGGCCTCGGCACGGCGCTGCCGCGCCTGCCCCTCTTGCCGGCCGAGGACGCGACGCGCCGCCGCGTCGGCGAGGCGCTGCGCGCGCTCGAGCTCGTCGGATGACGCCGATGGCCGCGTTCGCGCTGCAGGATTTCTACACGCGGCCGCTCGAGGCGCTGCTCGCCGATCCGCGCTGGGCGGACGCGCACGCGGCGCTGCTCGCGGCGCTCGAGTCGGGCGCGGTGCGCGCGGCCGAGCGCGGCGCCGACGGCCAGTGGCGCGCGAACGCTTGGGTCAAGCAGGCGATCCTCGTCGGCTTCCGCCGCACGGAGATCGAGCGCATCGACGCGCGGCCCGCGCCGTTCTTCGACAAGGGCGCGTACCCGGCGCGCGAGTTCGCGCTCGCCGACAAGGTGCGCCTCGTGCCCGGCGGCTCGAGCGTGCGGCGCGGCGCGCACCTCGCGGCCGGCGTCGTCGTGATGCCGCCCGCCTACGTCAACGTCGGCGCGTACGTCGGCGCGGGGACGATGATCGACAGCCACGCGCTCGTCGGCTCGTGCGCGCAGATCGGCGCGCGCGTGCACGTGTCGGCCGCCGCGCAGATCGGCGGCGTGCTCGAGCCCGCCGGCGCAACGCCGGTCGTCGTCGAGGACGACGCGTTCGTCGGCGGCAACTGCGGCGTGTACGAGGGCGTGTGCGTGCGCAGCCGCGCGGTGCTCGCCTCCGGCGTCGTGCTGGCGGCGTCGACGCCGATCCACGACCTCGTGAACGGGCGCGAGCTGCGCCGTGAAGTCCCCGAGGGCGCGGTCGTCGTGCCGGGCTCGCGACCTGCGCCGGGTGCGTACGCGAGCGAGCGCGGCCTGCAGCTTTCGTGCGCGCTGATCGTCAAGTACCGCGACGCGAAGACGGACGCGGCGACGGCGCTGGAAGACGCGCTGCGCTAGCGTCCGTGCCGGCCGCGAGGCGTGCGCGACAACCGACGGCTAGACTCGGGTTGCGCGACAGCCGCGTCCCGACCGCGCGGCTCGCCGAAGGAGACCCCATGCGCGTTTCCAATCTGATGACCCGCTCCGTCCACGCGTGCACGAGCGTCGACACGCTCAACCGCGCCGCACAACTGTTGTGGGAGCACGACATCGGCTGCGTGCCGGTCGTCGACGGCGAGCGGCGCGTGATCGGCATCGTCACCGACCGCGACATCGCGATGGCGGCATACACGCAGGGGCGCGGGCTCGCCGAGCTCACCGTCGCCGCGTGCATGTCGCGCCAGGTGCAGAGCGTGCGGGCCGACGACGCGATCCAGGTCGCGGCGGGCAAGATGCGCGAGCACCGCGTGCGGCGGCTCGCGGTCGTCGACGAGCGCGGCAGGCTGGTCGGCATGCTGTCGATCTCCGATCTGTCGCAGCGGCTGTGGCCGCGCGGCACGGCGAGCGGGTTCGACGACGACGAGCTGTTGTCGGTGATCGCCGCGGTGTCGCAGCCGCGCCGCGCGCGCGACGTCGACGCGGTCGCGCCAGCGCTGGCGAAACCGAAGCCGGGCGACGTCAGCGTGTCGGTGCGGCCGATGAAGAAACCGGGCGCGCCGAAGACGTCGAAGTAGCGGTCAGACCTCGTCGTCCGGCGACCCGCGCGCGGATGCGCGCCGCAGCGCGACCGCGCCGGCGACGATCAGCGCGTAGCCGCACCAATCGCCGACCGACGGCCGCGCGCGCGAGAACGCGATCTCGAACAGCACGCCCCACAACAGCGCCGTCAGTCCGAGCGCGCTCGCGACGCTCGCCGACAAGTGCTGGTACGCGCGCGTCATCCACAACTGCCCGCACAGCCCGGTCAGTGCGACGCCCGCGAACAGCGCGACTTCGCGCACGCCGAGCGCCCCCCACGGCATCGGCTGTTCGATGATCGCCCCGCTCGCGATCAGCACGGCGGAGGTCAGACACGACGACGCGCACAGCATCCACACGATGACTTCGGGGCTGTGCTCGCTCGCCGCCTCGCGCAACGACAGGAACGCGGTCGCCGCCGCGAACGCGCCGACGATGCCGACTGCGACGACGACACCGGACGGCGGCGTCGCGCCGCGCAGTCCGATCGCGAGCGCTCCGGCGATCGCGAGCGCAATGCCGAGACCGGTGCGGCCGCGCAGGTTCTCGCGCAGCACGAGCACCGAGAACGCGGCCACGATCACCGGCGCGAGATCCTGCAGCGCCTTGGCGGTGCCGACGCTCGTGCGCTGCAGGTTCCAGTAGTAGCACAGGATCGACAGCGCGCCGGCGACCGCGCGCAGCCACAGGAAACCGCTGTTCGGCGCGAACACCGCGGCGAGCCGGCGGCCGACGAGCGGCGTCAGGATCGCGAGGCCGACCAGCCCGCGCGCGAGCGCGATCCACAGCGGCGGCAGCTCGTGCGCCGCGTGCACGAGCCAGCTCATCAGGCCGAACGAGACGGCCGACGCGAGCGCCCAGACGTAGCCGATGCGCGCGGCGCCCACGTTCGACGGCGCGCGGTCAGGCCGAGGCGAGCGCCTTGCGCGTTTCCTCGACGACCCACTGCGCGTCGCGCTTGCGCACCTGCGCGTGCAGCGGCAAGCGCACCAGGCAATCGGCCTCGCGCTCGGTGATGGGCAAGCTCTGCGCGAGCTTCAGCGTCTGCCGCGCGTACGGCGACGCGTGCAGCGGCTGGAAGTGGAAGCGCGCCTGGATGCCGACGCCGTTGAGGTGCGCGAGCAGCTTGCGCTGCTGCTGCGGCGTCGACGTGCGGAACCAGAACGTGTGCGCGTTGTGCTTCGCCTGCGCCGGCACGACGGGCCGCTTGAGGAAGCCCTTCTGCTCGAGGTCGGCCAGACCCGTGTAGTAGGTCTGCCACAGCGAGAAGCGCGACTTCTGCAGCGCGGCCGCGCGCTGCACCTGCACTTCGAGCAGCGCCGCGAGCAGGTCGCTCATCACGTACGAGCCGCCCGGGCTGACCCACGTGTACTTGTCGACCTCGCCGCGCAGGAACGCCGCGCGGTTGGTGCCCTTCTCCTGGATCAGCTCGCAGCGCCGCGCGAACTCGTCGTCGTTCGTCAGCAGCGCGCCGCCCTCGCCCGAGGTCACGTTCTTCGTCTCGTGGAACGACACGCAGCCCGCGCGACCGATCGCGCCGACCGGCTTGCCGTTCCAGGTCGAGCCGAAGGCCTGCGCGGCGTCCTCGTACAGCGCGAGCTTGTGGTCGGCCGCGAGCTTGCCGAGCGCATCGAGATCCGCCGGCACGCCGCCGTAGTGGACCGGCATCACGAGCTTCGTGCGCGGCCCCACGCGCTTCGCCGCGTCGGCCGCATCCATGTTCATCGTCGCCGGATCGATCTCGCAGAACACCGGCGTCGCGCCGCGCTGCAGGATCGCGTTGGCCTGACTGACGAAGGCGAACGACGGCATCAGGACCTCGTCGCCCGGTCCGATGCCCAGCGCGAGCAGTCCCATCTCCATCGCCTGCGTCGCGTTCGGGGCGAGCAGCGCGTGCCGGACGCCGAGCTGGCTCGCGATCTTCTGCTGCACGCGCTTGCAGATCGGGCCGTTGCCGCCGATGCGCGCGGTCCGCAGCGCCGTCGCCACGGCGCGCGTCTCGAGCGCGCTCAGCGACGGTCGCGAGAACGGGATCTCGCGCGCGTGGGCCGGGGCCGTGATCGCGGCCGGGGCGGCCGAACTGGGGAGGGTCGCGGGGTCGGCAGCGGGCTGGGACGTCGTCATGCACCCACCTCGGCGGGCCCCATAGGGTACGCCTGCCGGCGCGGCGAACCAAGGCGCCCGGCGCGCTACGCGGGGGCCTGTGCGTCGACTCCGGACCACTCCAGGCGCGCGCAAGTGCGGCCGCGGAAGCGGCGCGTGCGCAGGCGTGCGCCCAGCGCGGCGGCGTGGTCGGCGAGCGCCTCGATTCCGTCGGCCTCGCGACACGCGAGCGCGAGCCGCACGCTCGAGCGGTCGCCGGCGACGCGCAGCGCGAGCTCGGGATCCTGCTTGCCGCGCAGCGTCCACAGCCCGGGCGTCGCAGCGTCCAGCAGGCGGCACAACAGCAGGCGCAGCTCGTCCGGCCGCGCGCGCACGACCGTCACCCCGCGGCGCGCGGCGAGCGCGGCGGACAACTGCGCCTTGTGCAAGTGGTCGAGCAGCTCGAGCGGTTCGCGCAGCAAGTCGTGCAAGTCGACGGCGGCGCGCGCCTCGCCGCGCGGCAGCGCGATGCCGCCGAGCAGGCGCAGCACGTCGGCGACGGCGCGCGACTGCTCGCACAACAGCTCGACGTGCTGCGCGCGCGCGCCGCTCGCCGCGCCGCCCTTCAAGAGCTCGGCCATCCCGTGCACGACGCTCGACGCGTTGTTGAGCCGGTGCAGCAGCGCCGGCATCCACGCCGCCAGCAGATCGGCGCGTTCGCGCTCGAAATCACGCGCGCTGCGCGCGCCCGGACCCGACGGCGACGCGCGGCGCATCACGTGCGACACACGCCTCCCGTCGGCCGCGATTCGCCTCCCGTTTCGCGCTCGATCGGATCCACTCTCACGCTTCGCCGATAGCGTAGCGATTCCGCCGCGGCGGATGCACTGCTACCTTGGGCCGCGTCGGAATGAACCGGTCGACTGCCCTGCTGCTGACGCTGGCGCTCCTGCTCGCGCACGTGTTGGCGATCTATCACGATCCGGAGGGCGGCTTCGGTCCGCCGTGCGACGAAGCGCACGTCGCGTATCGGATCGGCCGCAACGCGGCACTCGAGGGCGATGCGCACTTCGATCCCGCCGGCGCGCGACCGGAGATGAGCCTCGCGCTGCCGTGGCGCTGGCCCTCGCAGTGGGCGGCCGCGCGCGGGTTCTCGCCGCTCGCCGCGTCGCAGGCGCTGTCGCTGTTGTTCGGACTCGCGTGCGTGACGGCGCTCGCCGCGTTCAGCGCGAACCGGCTGGCCGGATTGATCGCGCCGGTGCTGCTCGTGTTGAACGGCGCGCTGGCCGCGACCTGCGGCGACGGGACCGCGACGACCGCGTACGCGTTCGCGGTCACGCTCGCGTTCCTGTGCTTCCAGCGCCGCTGGAGCCTCGCGCTCGGGATCGCGCTGGGATTCGCCGCGTGCCTGCGCGACGAAGCGGTGCTGTACCTGCTGATGCTCGTCGCGCTGGAGCTCACGCGCCTGCGCGGCAGCGCGCCGCGCCTGCGCTGGTTCCTCGCCTTCGGGATCCCGGCGGTCGTCGCGGCGCTGCTCGGGATCGCGCGGCGCGACGCCGGCGCGGGCTGGCTCTCGCCGGAGCTCGCCGCGCTGTTCGAGTACGACCGCGCGCGCTGGAGCCTCGGCGCGCACTACCTGCTCGACCACGCGCGGCTGTCGGGGCTGTGCGTGCTCGCGCTCGTGCCGCTCGGACTGTGCGCGACCGGCCGCGTGACGCGCACGGGTCTGGAGGCGCTGCTGCTCGCGCTGCTCGGACTGCTGCTCGTGACCGCGCAGGGCGGCAGCCACCGCCCGTTCGGCATCGCGCTCGTGCCGATGCTGCCGCTGTTGTGCCTGTCGATCCAAGAGGGCCTGCAGGGCATCGTCGACCGCGAGAAGCGCTGGCTCGAGATCGCGTTGTGGACGCTGCTCGCCGTGTGCGCGACTTGGACCGCGCTGCCGAGCAAGCTGCCGGGCGACATCGCGCTGCTCTCGACGCGCGACGCGTTCCTGCGCTGGGTGCGGCCGAGCGCGCCGGTCGAAGCGGCGTGGAAGCGGATGCTCGCGCGCCGCGGCCTGGAGGTCGAGCTCGCCGAGACGCGCCAGCTGCGCGCGATCGGCCTGTATCTGCGCGATCGCGTGCCGCCCGGCACGAGCATCCTGTCCGCGTGGCCCGGCGCGATCGGCTACCTGTCGCGGCAACCGGTGCACGATCTGCTCGGCCGCGTCGCGCTCGCCAGCGGC
>SCVU01000031.1 GCA_004296785.1 Planctomycetota bacterium | reverse complement strand
ACAACTTCACGAGCCTGCTCTACAAGGGCGGCGTGGTCGTGCCGAGCAAGGGCTGGGAGCAGAAGTCCTATCCGCTGCTCGACGGCGTGCCGCTGCAGTCGGTCAACTACAACGTCGTCTCCGACACGACGATCACGATCGTGCTGCCGATGTTCGACAAGCTCGGCGGCATCGAGGTCGCGGTCGTGACGCCCGCGGGCATCGACAGCGCGCAGTTCACGGTGCTCGAGAACGATCCGCCGCAGATCGAGCTCGAGACCGCGGGCACCGGGTTCCTGACCACGTTCGGCGGCGCGACGCTGACGATCGGCGCGCCGGTCGGGCAGTGGGCGTTCGTCGGCGTGTCGCTCGAGCAGCTGCCGACGGTCGTGCCGGGGCTGTTCGCGCTCGACATCGGCAACAACTTCACGAGCCTGCTCTACAAGGGCGGCGTGGTCGTGCCGAGCAAGGGCTGGGAGCAGAAGTCCTATCCGCTGCTCGGCGTGTCGACGGGCATCACGCTGTACTTCCAGGTCGTGGCCGTCGATCCGCTCGTCGGTCTGCCCGGCGCGTCGTCGAACGTGAGCGCCGGCTTCATCCTGCTGTAGCGCCGCGCTCAGACGCCGAACGCGCGGTGCATCCAGCGCGGCCGCGAGTACTCCCAGTTCTTCTCGGCCATCGCGGTCACGAACAGCGGATAGAGCTCCTCGATCGCGCGGCAGTAGCGGTCCGACAGCCCGAGCCGTTGCTGGTAGTCCTCGAGCGCCGCGCGCTCGAACGGCCGCAATTTGTCGCGTCCGATCGCGAGGCGCCACGCGGCGCCGGTCGACATGCCCGACTCCTGCTTGCGCTCGTGCACGAGCAGGTGGAACAGGTCGACGTAGGGCAGGTCCGAGCTCTCCGACGAGCCCCAGTCGAGGTAGCCGAGCACGCGTCCGGCCGCGTCGAGCTGTACGTGCTTCGAGCGCAGATCGGCGTGGTAGATCACGCGCGGCATCGGCTCGCCGAGCAGCCACTCGCGCGAGCGCTCGCGCATCCGCGCCAGCCACTCGAGCGTGCTCGCGACCGCGGCGTAGCGCGCGACGAGGTCGAACTTCGCGCCGAACAACTCCTGCCACACTTGCTCGTCGATCGGCCGCGCCGGCGCGACGACGAGCTTGGCGAGGTGCTCGGCGCTCGCGCGGTACATCGGTTCGGCCATCGCGTGCTCGCCGGTGTGCTGCGGCGCGGTCAGACCGGGCAGACGGCGCTCGCAGGTCAGGAACAGCCCGATGCCCTGATCATCCGACTGGAACGTCCCCGCGTGCAGCGGCGTCGGGATCGGGAAGCTCGGGAACTCGCGCTGCAACTGCTGGTAGCGCGCGAAGTGCGTGCGCGCCTGCGTCTCCTGCAGCGGCGAGACCGTCACGTGCAGCGTCCAGCGCCCGCGCGGATCGCGCTCGTCGCGGCCCGGCACCGCAGTCTGCACGAGCGCGGTGTTGCCGCGCGTCGCGACGAGCTGGTCGATCACCGGCAGCGGCTCGTCGAGCTTCCGCGCGAGCTCCTCGAGCACGGGCTGCAACCGCTCGCGCGCAGTGCTCGCGTCGCGCCGCGCGAGGAACAAGAAGCTCGGCGCGAGCAGCGGGAAGCCGCCGACCTTGTGCACGAGCATCTTCGCCCGGTTCGCGCGCTCCTTCGGCCCGATGAACAGGTGCGGGCCGCGCGCGTCGAACGACGCGACGTACGCGAAGTCGCTCTGGTGCGGGTACAGCGCGAACGCGCGATCGGCGCCGAGCCCGGCGCGCCGCAGCGCGCGGCGATGGCCGGCCAGCGAGCGCACGCCGCGCGGTGCGCGCAGCGCGCGGCGCAGGTACTCGAGCGGGCGCAGCACGCGGAACGAGGACTTCTCGCCGGAGGAACGCTTGTAGCCGTAGCGGTTGTCGGCGACGAGCGCGAGCTCGCCCGCGCACACGCGCACGAGCTCCGCCAGCGCGTAGCCGCGGCCCGCGAGCCCCTCGGGCGGGCCGAGCTCCTGCACGACGACGTCGAACGCGCGGTCGCGAAACGGCAGCCGCGCGGAGTCGCCGCCCAGCAGCGGCACGCAGCGACCGGGCACGACCCACTCGTTGCGCGCCTGCGCGAGCGCGAGCCGCTGCGGATCGAGGTCGAGCACGGTCGTGCGAAAGCCGGTGCGCGCGAGCCCGACGACGGTGCCCGACAGCGGATTGCCGACGTACAGCGCGCGGCCGCCGCGCGCCTGCACGAGCGGCAGCCACGCGCCGCGGCACTCGCGCAGCACGAGGTCGAGGCGGTTCGAGCGCGCCTCGGGCAGCTCGAGCAGCAGTCGCTCGAGCACCGCCTTGTAGTCGCGGCCGTCCGCGACTGCGGCGAGCGCACCGCGCGCGTCGCCGGGCAGCAGCGGATCGGTCTCGCCGCTCGCGTTCGGATCCACGCGCATGTCGCAGATGCCCGCGGTCGTGCGCGGCGCGTGGCCGCACTTCGTGCACGCGCGCGGCTCTGCTTCGCGCGGCGCGCCGCAGCGCGGGCACGCGAGCTCGGCGAGCTCGGTCGGCGTGCGCGGTCGCGGCGGGATCACGTGCGTTCGGGCTCCGTGGCGCGCGCGAGCAGCACGATTGCGACCGGGAACAGCGTCCACGCGACGCGGTGCGCGGAGGTCTCCAGGTGCTGCGGGATCGGATGCGGCGTCGCGACGTAGACGAGCACGAGCCCTGCACTCGCGAACAGCAGCGCGAACACCGGTGCGTTGAGCTCGCGGCGCCGGATCCACGCGGGCCGCGCGACGAGCACGGCGAGCAGCGCGACGTACACGACGACCGTGTCGCGATCGAACCAGACGTGCTTGGCGAACCACGCGAGCACCGGCGCCGTTCGCTCGGGAAACTGCTCGACGAGCAGCGCGAGCATGCCCTTGCCGCGGTAGTCGCCGCTCGTCAGGTCGTTCGAGAAGCCGTGGTACGCGTTGTAGCCGGCGGTCAGCGCGACGAAGAGCGCGGGCACGAGCGCCCACAGCCACGCGCGCCGCGGCCGCAGCACCGCGAAGCGCGCGCCGCCGGGCAGGAACGCCGCGACGAGCGTTCCCGCGAGCGCCGCCGCGATCCACAGCGCGCCCTCGTTCTTCGACCACAGGAAGAACGCGCAGCCGAGCGCGAGCACGCGCCAGCCCTCGCCGCGGTCCGCGCGCACGCGCAGCCAACCGTCGAGCGCGACGACCATGCCGAGCGCGGACAGGAGATCGCTCTCCGCGAAGCGCGATGCGCTCTGCGTCAGCGGCAGCGTCGCCGTGATCCACAGCAGCACCGCGCCGACGCACGGTCGCGCGACGCGCGCGAGCAGCCCGGCCAGCGCGAGCCACAGCGCCGGTCCGCAGGCGACGATCGCGATGCGCGCGGCGAACGCATCGATGCCGCCGGCCCAGCAGAAGCTCCACAGCTGCAGCAGCGAATTGAAGAACGGATACGCGGGGTGATAGATCAGCTCGGTATCGACCGAGTCGGCGAGGAAGCCCGCGCTGATGCCGCCGTGCTGCCACAGCAGCTTCGCGCGCAGCGTCCAGTAGTTCGCCTCGTCGCCTTCGAGCACGGGGATCGCAGCGCTCGCCGCGACGCGCGAGACGGCCAGCGCGAGGATCGCGAACACGCTCGCGCGCCACAGCCAGCGCTCCCAGGTCGGCGCGCGCGCGACGGTGTCCTCGAGCGGCGCGCTCGCGGAGGCTTTCAGCTTGCGCAGCCCGCTCGCGAACAGTGCGAGAGCGATCGCACCAAACGCGAGCGGCGCGCGCGCGAGCGGCGCCTCGGCGAGCACCCACGCGTAGAGAAAGAGCCCCAGCACGAGCAGCCCGGCGACCCACGCCCACGCGAGCCACGCGAGGCGCGCGCAGGACAGCGGCAGCCGCATCCGCGCGAGCACGCCGATCCCGGCGACCAGCGGCAGTCCGAGCAGTCCGGCGAGCTGGAGCCAGCCGAGGCTCATCGCGTTTCCCCGTTCGCGGGCGCGCGGTACACGACCCAGCCGTCGCCGCGCGACTCCTCGACGAGCAGCGCGCGCGCCGCGAACGGCGCGTGCGGCGCGTGGTCGACGAAGCGATCGCGCGGGCCGAGCGCGCCCGGCGGCGGCGCCCAGTCCGGCGCGAGGTCGCGCAGCGCGTGCACGCGGACCGGGTAGAGCAGCGTGCGCAGCCGGATGAAGCGCGTCAGCGAGGCCGCGTCGAGGCGCTCCTCGAACCACCAGACGTGCTGCGGATCCGCGCGGCGCAGCGCCGCGTACAGCGCGTAGTTCTCGCCGAGCGCGCCGCGCAGCAGCGCGTCCGCGCCGTCGCCCGCGTGCGCGGCGAGCCGCGCATTCGCACCGAGCTCGCTCCACGCGCCGCGGCTCGCGACGGCGGCGAGCGCGCACCAACAGAGCCCCGGGAGGAAACGCGCGACCGCCATCGATGCAGTCCTCGCATCTTACGCTCCGCGCGCTACAGTCCGCGCGATGTCGGGCGACACGGTGGGCGGCGCGGCGAGCGGCGGCGACACGCGCGCGCGCGCGCTGCGCTTCGCGCTCGCGGTCGGCCTCGTGCTCGCGTTCGCCGCGTGGTGCTGGCGCGATCTGCTCGCCGTGTCGTTCACCGGCGAGGACCTCGGGCTGATCCAGGACCAGCGCGACGGCTACACGACGCTGCCGACCGTGTTCCGACCGCTGTGGCACGCTTGGTTCTGGCTCGGCGGCCGCCTGTTCGGCGCCGAGGATCCGCGGCCGTGGCACGCGGCGCAGCTCGCGCTGCACCTCGCCAACGCCGCGCTCGTCGCGGCGATCGCGCGCGCGCTGCGCGTCGGCGACCTGCTCGCGCTCGCCGCGTGCGCGCTGTTCGCGCTCGGCGCCGGCTGCGCGGACAGCGTGTGCTGGATCGCCGCGACGAACCGGCAGCTCTCCGGATTCGGCGCGCTCGTGTGCGTGCTCGGGCTGCTGTGCGCGGAGCGCGAGTCGGTGCGCTGGCCGCGCGCGCTGCTGCTCGCGCTCGCCGGCCTGCTGTTCCAGTACGGCAGCAACGAAGAGGTCTACGGCACCGCGCTGTTCGCGTCCGCCTGGCTCGGCGCGCGCGCACTGCGCGGCGCAACGGGCCGGCGGGTACGCGCGTGGGCGATCGCCGGCGCGCCGCTGCTGTTGCTCGCGCTCCACTTCGCGTTCCTGCGCGGCGGCAGCGGCTCGCGCCTGGTCGGCGGCTCGCTGTTCGACGCCGTCGCGGCCGCGCCGCGGCACGCGCTCGAGCGGCTGCGCGAGATCGCGGGCGGCTGGGTCGGCGGGGCGGACGAGCTCGATGCGCTCGCGGTCGTCGTGCTCGGCCTGTCGCTGTCGTGGATGCAGCGCGAGCGCATGCGCGCGCTGCTGGTCGGCGGCTGGCTGTTGGCGAGCTTCGTCCCGTTCGCGCTCGAGTCGGGCTCGCGCTACCGCGACTACCCGACGCTCGCGCCGCTCGCCATCGCGGCGGTCGTGCTCGTCGATTCGCTGCTGCGCTACGTCCCCGCCGATCCGAAGTCGGCGCGGCTCGTGCCGACCGCGCTCGCGCTGGCCGCGTCGCTCGTCGGCGGCTGGCGCGAGCGATCCGCGGCGCTCGAGGCGTGGCACGGGGCGACGCGCGAGTTCGAGGCGTGCCGCGCGCCGCTGTTCGAGCTCGCGCGCACGCGCGGCGCACAGCCGCCGATCCTCGTCAATCTCGAGCTCGGCACGCGCGCGCTGCTGCGCGAGTTCCCGGGCATCGACGTCGCGCAGTTGCTCGAGTATCCGGCGCTCGCGTTCCTCGACACGCCGCACGCGTGCGCACCGCCGCCGGAGCTCGATGCGCTCGCCGCGGATCCGCGCGGGCTGTGGGGGAGGCGCGCGGACGGCAGCCACGGTGCGATCGATGCGGCCGCGCTGGTCGCGCGACCGCGCGTCGAGCCGTGGAAGCTGTACGCGCGAATCCGACTCGCCGCGTCGTACGCCGACGCGCGCGCACAGCTCGCAGCGGGCGCCGTCGATCCGCGCGAGGTCGCGCTGATCGAAGCGCCGCTGGGTACGCTCGACGAGAGCGGCGAGCCGGCGCTCGGCGACGACGAAACGGTCGCGCCCGTCGCGCCGCTCGCGATCGATCGCGCGACGACGACGGCGTCGATCGCGCTCGACGTGCGGTGCGCGCGCGAGCGCTGGCTCGTCGCGCAGCACCCGCTGCTGTACTGGGAGCTGTTGCGCTTCTCGCCCGAGTACGAGCGGCTCGGCCGCGTCGCCGATCCGCGCGCGGTGCGGTTGCGCGCGACGATCGACGGCGTGCCGGTCGATGCGACTTTCCGCGCGCAGGGCTGCGGTTTCGCGCTGCGCGTGCCGGCCGGCGCGCACCGCGTCGAGCTCGCGTTCGTGATCGAGCCGGTCGAGCTCAGCGCCCGCTGAACTCGATGCCCCACCACAAGCCGCGTTGGTGCTTGTCGATCTCGGCGTACGCGTTCGGCACGCCGACGAACAACAGCGCCGCGAGCGCCCAACCCGCCGCGCGCAGGCGCGCCGGCCGCGGCGTCGCGGCGACGACGAGCGCGAGGCCGATCACGCCGGTCCAGCCGACCGCCTGACGCGTCCCGGCCGCAAGGGCGAACGCGACGACCGCGAGCACGAGCGCGCGCCGATCCGCGCGCACGCGCCAGTGCAGCGCGAACGCGACACCCGCGAGCGCGGCGGAGCTCTCCCAGTGCCAGCGGCTCGGCCAAGCGAGCGCGCCCACGAGCACCGCGGCGGCCGCGAACGCGCTCGCGACGAGTTCCCACGCCGCCGGCGACGCCGGCTCGTGACGCGGCACCAGCGCACCGGGTCCGAGCGCGAGGCAGAGCGCGATGAGCGCGATCCACGGCGCGAGCCACACCGCGACCCCGGCGAATCCCTGCGGCAGCGGCAGGCCGAGCCAGTACCAGACCATGTGTTGCGGCCACAGCGCCGCGAGTCCGAGCACTGTGCACGCGGCGAGCGTCGCCGCGATTCCGCGCGGGCGCAGCGAGCCGATCGCGCTCGGCGGCAGGCATGCGAGCAGCGCGCGGCCGGG
>SCVU01000254.1 GCA_004296785.1 Planctomycetota bacterium | reverse complement strand
GCGACGCGATCGCCGCCGCGCACTCCGTTCGCCCCTAGGTGCGCCGCGAGCCGTCGCGCGCGGGCCGCGAACGCGCGGTACTCGATCGACGCGCCCCCCTCCTGAGTCGCGACGCGCTCGGGGTGCAGCTGCTCCGCGCGCTCGAGGATCTCCCAGATGCCCGTCAACGCGCGAGCGCCTTCGAGTAGAACGCGCGCAGATCGCCGGCGAGCTTCGCGAGCGACGGCTCGTGCGTGTACATCATGTGCCCGGCCTCGTACGTCGCCATCTCGACGCGCGCGCGCTGCTCGGGCTCGAGCCCGAGGTGATCGAGCGTGTGGCGCGCGGCCGCGACCGGCGTCGCGAGGTCGTACCAGCCGGCGGCGACGAACACGCGCAAGTGCTCGTTGCGGCACAGCTCCTGGCGCAGCGACTCCGCGACGTTCAGGTAGCGGTTCTCGGCGTCGTAGTCCCACGGGTGCACGCGCCCGGTGAGGATCTCGTACGCGAGATCGCTCTTCCAACCGAGCTCGCGCCGCGCGTAGTCGTTGAGCGCCGCCGAGTACGGACCTTCGATCGCCGAGTAGCTCGGATCGAGCTCGAACTCCTCGCCCGCCGAGTCCTCGTCGATGCCGAGGAAGCGGCTGTCGAGCCGGCCGACGACGCGGCGCTGCGCGCGCAAGAGCTGCTTCTGGTAGCGGCGGTTCTCGACGCGCAGGTCCGCGCTCGCGACGTACTCGCCCGTCAGTCCGGTCCAGCGCGCGAGCTCGCGCTCGATCGCCGCGCGCTCGGCCGCGGGCTGCGCGTCGCCCTGCTGCAGCGCGCGCGCGTACGCACCGTCGGCGAACGCGCCGGCCTGGCGCACGACGTCGGCGAGCGGCTGCGCGAGCAGCTCGCTCGACAGGCGCTTGTGGTACCACGCGGTCGCCGCGTAGCTCGGCAGGTACAGCTGCGCCGGCAGATCGTTGCCCGCGTCCCAGCGGATCGTGCGGAAGTCGAGCACCATCGAGACGAGCACGATGCCGTTGACGTACATGCCGAGCTCGCGCTGCAGGTGCGCGCACAGCGCGGCGGCGCGCGTCGTGCCGTAGCTCTCGCCGGCCAGGAACTTCGGCGACGCCCAGCGCTCGTTGCGCGTGCAATACAGCCGGATGAACTCGCCGACGGCGGCGACGTCGGATTGCACGCCGTGGAACTCGCTCGCGTTCTTGCCGGGCAGCGCGCGGCTGAAGCCGGTCGAGACCGGATCGATGAACACGAAGTCGCTGCGGTCGAGCAGCGAGTGCTCGTTGTCGACGACGTCGCACGGCGGCGGCGGGATCGCGCCGGCGTCGACGCGCACGCGGCGCGGGCCGAACAGGCCCATGTGCAGCCACACCGAGGACGAGCCCGGTCCGCCGTTGAAGCAGAACGTGATCGGCCGCTCGCGCGGCTCGCCCTTCGGCTCGGCGACGTACGCGACGTAGAACAGGCTCGCGCGGCCCTTGCCGTCCTCCTCCTTGAGCTGCAGCGTGCCCGCCGTCGCCGTGTACGCGTGCGCGCGGCCGCCGATCGTCAGCGTGTGCTGCGTCTCGACCTGCGCCTCCGCGAATGGATCCGCGGGCTTGCTCTCCGGCGTCTGGGAGTGGGCAAGCGAAAGGATGGCGAACGCGAGCAGCGACGTGATGCGCATGAGCATGGGGCGCGAGGAGCGAAGCTCACGCGCACGGAAGAGCATGCTTTCCACTGCGGCCCTAAGAAAGTCCGCGCAGAAAGTGCGCGCAGACGTCCATACTGGCGCCGAGGCCCCCATGACGCTGCCCTTCAAGACGATCGTCGTTCCGACCGACTTCTCTGAACTCGCCAACGCCGCGATCCCGGTCGCGTTCGCGCTCGCGCGCGATCACAAAGCGCGCGTCGTGCTCGTGCACGTGCTCGAAGCGGTGGTGATCCCCAATCCGCTCTACGCGACGTACTACCCGATGCCGACGCCCGAGCAGATGCGCAAGGCGGAGGACGCGTCGGCGAAGGCGCTGAAGGAGCTCGTGCCGGCCGAGCACCGCGGCAAGGTCGAGGTGACGGCGCTGGCGGTACACGGCGAGCCCGCGTCGGAAGTCGGGCGGATCGCGCGCGAGGAGATGGCGTCGCTGATCGTGATCGCGTCGCACGGTCGCACGGGGTTGAAGCACCTCGTGCTCGGCAGCGTGGCCGAGCGCGTGCTGCGCGCGGCGAGTTGCCCGGTGTTCATCGTCCGCTAGTCAGCGCGCGACCGCGCGATCTCGGCCCAGCGCTCGCGCCACTGGCGCTTCTCGGCGCGCGCGCGCACCGGTTCGTCGCGCACGAGCCGGAATCCCGTCCCGAGCACCGCGCGCACCTGCTTCGCACCGATGCGGTG
>SCVU01000253.1 GCA_004296785.1 Planctomycetota bacterium | reverse complement strand
CGCACAGCTTCTCGATCAGCGCGACGCGCGCCGCGCGCGCCTTGCCCTCGAGCGCCGACACGTACAGCACGCGCTCGTCGGCGCAAGCGGACACCGCGTACTCGCGCTCGCACTTCCAGCGCTCGATGCGCGCGAGCGCGGCGGCGGCCTCGGCCGAGAGTCCGTCCGGCCGCTTGCCCGCGTGGAACGCGGCCTCGACGACCTTCTTGCCGTCGTTCGGCTTGCCATCGATCGAAACGCGCGGAGTCGCCGTCAGCGGCAGCGCGAGCAGCGCGCCGAGCGCGGCGCACGCGAGCCGACGAAATCCAACCTGCCTGGACATGATCCGACCCTTCTCCTGTGGGAGCTGCCTCTGCTCCGGTGCCTCTGCTGCGGTGTCTGCTGCGCGGGCCTGCCAGGACCCGCATCGCCTCTCGATCGTCCGGCTCGGATGACAGTCCGAAGTCGAACGCCGAACTCGACACGGCTTTAACGCCGCAACGTGCGCGCTCCTCGATGGAGTTCGTGAAAAAGCTGCGTGAAGTGCGCGCTCAGTTCGCCGTGCGGCTTCGCACGCGCAGCCACGCGCACGCGGCGAGCGCGAGTGCGGCACCGATCGCGGCGAGCACGAGCCCGTTGCGCAGCGAGCGCGGCGCGTAGCGGAACACGACCTCGTGCCGGCCCGCTGCGAGCGCGACGCCGCGGAAGATCGCATCGACCTGCAGGAGCTCGCGCTCGACGCCGTCGACCGCGACGGTCCAGCCGGGGAAGTACTGCTCGGTCAGCACGAGCAACCCGTCGCCGTCGAGCTCGGCGTCGACGCGCACCTCGCCGTTGCCGACGAAGCGCGGCTCGGAGACCTGCGCACGCTCGAACGGCCGCGCCGCGGTCCACGGTCGCTCGACGGCGGCCTCGAACAGTGGATCCCACGCGCCGCGCGCCGCGAGCCGCGCGCCGATCTCCGCGATCGGCGTCGCGCGCGCGACGCAGAACGCGCGCGGCAGCGGAGCCTCGGCGCGGTACACGAAGCACTCCGCGTGCTCCGCCGCGCCGCGCGGGCCCGCGATGAGCTGCCAGCCGCGCTCGGCGAGCGGCTCCGCGAGCACGAGCAGCTTGACGCCGAACAAGCGGAACACCGGATGCTCGAGATCGACGCCGCGCGGGTGCCAGCCGAGCAGCGCGTGCACGCCGGGCTTCATCGCGTAGCGGCGCAGCTCGTTGAACGCGGCGACGTCGAGCCCGTCGTAGCCCTGGATCGAGCGCAGCCCGCGCACGAGCCCGGTGCTCGGCGGCAACACGAGCGGATCGGCGAAGTAGCGGTGCACGCCGAGCTCGCGCGCGAGCACCGCCTCGGTGCGCGTCGGCGGGAACACCTCGGCGCGCGGGACGGCGGGGTTCTGTCGCGCGGCGAACCACACGCCCTGCGCGGCACAGAGCGCGACGATGCACCAGGCGAGCTTGCCCGCGCGCGCGCTCGCGCCCGCCGGCAGCAGCGCGACGAGCACGAGCGCGGCGATCGAGAACAGCAGCGTCGCGACGCTCCAGCCCGGGCGCCGCGCGAGCGCCGACACGCGCACCTCGCGCAGCGCGAGCCGCTC
>SCVU01000252.1 GCA_004296785.1 Planctomycetota bacterium | reverse complement strand
GCTCTTCCGATCTGGGAGGAGACGCGCGCGCAGCCGGGCGCGACGGGGATCCTCGTCAACTATCTCGGGTCGGCCAGCGCCGCGATCCGCGGCCTGTCGCCGGGTGCCGCGGCCGCGCAGTTCTTGGCGCAGGTCGAGCCGCTGCTGCCCGGGCTCGGCGCGAAGTGGAACGGCGCCGCCAGCGTCGACGACTGGCCGACCTCGCCGCACCAGCTCGGCTCGTACTCGTACTGGAAGGTCGGTCAGTACACGAGCTTCGCGGGCGTCGAGCGCGAGGTCGAAGGCCGCGTGCACTTCGCCGGCGAGCACACCTCGGTCGACTTCCAGGGCTACATGGAAGGCGCGCTCGAGTCGGGCGAGCGCGCGGCGGCGGAAGTGCTCGCGGCGCTGTGAGCGCCGCTACTTGCCGAACAGCCCCTTGATGCCCTCGCCGAGCTCCTTCGCGCCGCCCTCGAGCACCTTGCCCGCGCCCTCGAGCCCTTCCAGGCCGAGGTTGCCGAGCCCCTTGAGGCCCGCGAGTCCCTGCTTCAGCGCCTTGCCGACGTCGTCGGGGATCAAATTGCCGCCGTTCTTCACCGCGCTCGCGAGCAACTCGGCGACGAGCCGCTCGAAGACCTGAGCGATCGTCGCGGCCTTGTCGGCGGTGCCGACGTTGTCGAGCTCGAGGTTCGGCAGCGAGATCGTCGTCGCGGGCACGAGCGGCAGCAGGCCGAGGCGCGCCTTCACGTCGGAGAGCACGAGCTTCTTGATCACGAGCTGCTTCGAGCTGCCGCTTTCCGCGGCGGGCTTCGAGTCGCCCGACAGCTTCTGCAGGTTGGCGAGGATCACGTCGTAGTTGGTCTTGCCGTCCTTGCGCTCGAGGTCGATCTCGACGCCGCGGATCTCGACGCGCTCGATCTCGATCGTGTCGCCGAGCAACTTCGAGAAACCGACCTCGGTGCCCGCGCCGTCGAGCTTCAGGAAGCGCGGCACGTCGTACCCCTTCGGGTTGTCGACCTCGAGGCCGCTGATGCCGAACTTTCCAGAGAACAGACCGATGCTCGTCGACTCGACGCGCGTCGGCACGCCGAGCGCGTACGTGCCGCCGGTCTCGATCGCCTTCGCCGCGGCCGAATCCACGAAGAACAGCGCGGCCGCGCCGAGCAGCACCAGCACGACGACGACGATCAACAGGAGGCGCAGAGCGCCGCCACGACGCGAGGAGTTCGAACGCATGTCCGAATGCTCGACCGCTCGGCGCAGAACGTCAAGTCTCGCAGTTGGGAGAACTCGCGCGCGGAGTGAAAGACCCGTTCCGCTCGCCGGCGGCGCGCAGTAGAACAGCACGCGCGCGCGCCGGCCGTTGCGCGCGGTGTCCACGACTGCCTGTCGTTCGAAGGAGGGTTTTCCGTGTCGATCCCGTCCGCACGTCGTTCACGTCGTTCGTCCCCCGCGTTCCTCGGCAGCGCGCTGTGCGCCGCGCTCGCACTCGCGTTCGCGCCCGGGTTCGCGCCCGCCACGCAGCAGCCGAGCGCGCCGTTCGCGCACTACTACAACGGCAGCGAGCGCTTCGCGTGCGCGCTCGATCCGCTGCACCTGTCGGTGCAGGCGCGCGCGGGGCTCGGCGCAGCCGCGATCCGCGCGGCGCTCGCCGAGTACGCCGAGGTCGACGTCGACGCGCTGGCGTCGAGCGCGATCTCCGAGCAGGGCTGGCTGGCCGCGCCGCTGCGCGCCGGCACGCGCGCGAG
>SCVU01000251.1 GCA_004296785.1 Planctomycetota bacterium | reverse complement strand
CCAACCACCGCGCGTGGATTCCGTCGCTGCGGGCGCGGACACCGTCGCAGCCGCGCCCGGCGCAGCGATCGTCGGTCGCCACACCGGTCTCGTGCGCCGCACGGTGCTCGTGTCGCTGCTCACGCTCGCGTCGCGCGTGCTCGGCATGCTGCGCGAGACCGGCTGCTCGGCGCTGTTCGGCGACAGCTCGCGCGTGCTCGACGCGCTCGTGACCGCGTGGCGCGTGCCGAACCTGTTCCGGCGCCTGCTCGGCGAAGGCGCGCTGTCGACCGCGCTGCAGAACGGCATGACCGAGGCCGACCACGACGGCGGCAACGAGCGCGGCCGCGCGCTGTTCCTCGCGACGGTCAAGCTCGCCGTGCTCGTGCTGATCGGCGTGTGCGCGCTGATGATGGGACTCGTCGCGCTGCTGCCCGACGTCGATCCGCTCTTCGGCAGCGCGTGGCTCGGCAGCGATCCCGCCGCGATGCGCGAGCTCTCGCTGCGCCTGTTGCCGTTCGTCGTCTTCGTCTGCGTCTCGGCGCTGATGAGCGGCGCGCTGCAGGTGCGCGGCGAGTTCCTGAGCTCGAACGTCGCGTCGATCCTGCTGAACGCGGTGTGGGTCGGGCTGATGGGTTGGCTCGCGTGGCGCTGGGGCTGGATCGGAGCGGGCGCCGTCGAGCACACGCGCGAACAGGAGATGCACCTGGCGCGGATCCTGTCGTGGGCCGCGCTCGCCGCGGGCGTGCTGCAGATCGCGGTGCAACTGCCGGCGCTGAAGCGACACGGGCTGTGGCTGTTCGGCGCGGTCGAGCGGCTGCCGCACGCGTGGGCGAGCGCGTGGGCCGTGTTCAAGCAGAGCGCGCCGCTCGCGTTCGGCGCCGCGATCTACCAGATCAACGTGACGATCGACGGCTTCATGGCGCAGGCGATGCTGAGCGACGGCGGCGCGACCGCGCTCAACAACGCGACGCGCGTGCAGCAGCTGCCGATGGGGCTGCTCGCGGTCGCGGCGACGAGCGCGGTGTTCCCGCTGCTGCGCGCGCACGGGCACCTGCGGCAGCTCGACGCACTGCGCAAGCTGCACGACCAGACGCAGCTCGGCGTGCTGTTCCTCGCGCTGCCGGCGACCTTCGGGCTCGTCGCGCTGGCCGAGCCGATCGCCGTCGTGCTCTTCCGCCACGGCAGCTACGGCGACGCGGGCGTCGAGCGGGTGGCGGCGGCGCTGCGCGTGCTCGCGCTCGTCGTGGTGCCGGCGGGGATGCAGGGACTCGCGACGCGCTGCTACTTCGCGCTCGGCGATCTGCGCACCCCGGTGCGCGTCTCGTGCGTCGCACTCGTGTTGAACACCGTGCTCAACATCGTGTTCGTCGGCGTGCTCGACATGGACGGCGACGGGTTCGCGCTCGCGACGGTGACCGCGAGCTTCGCGTCGGTCGCACTGCTGTGGCCGGGGCTCGGCGGGCGGCTCGGGCTGCCGCGCGGGCTGGAGGAGCTGTGGCCGCGCGCGGCGCGGATGTGCATCGCCGCGCTGGCCGCGGGCGCCGCGGGCCGCGGCGCGTGGGAGCTGTGCGAGCGCGGCGAGCAGCGCCTCGCCGGGCTCGCCGCGCTGGCCGCGCTCGGCCTCGCGATCGCCGCCGGCGCGGCCGTCTATTTCGCCGCCTGCCGCGCGCTGCGAATCCCCGAGTGGAACGCGCTGTGGACGCGCGTCACGCGGCGTTTCCGCGGGGCCTGAGCGCGGCCCGCGAGCGGAAACCGCGCGCCGCGATTTGTGTGCTCGCAAACCCTTCCACCACAATCGGTAGTAGCCATTTGCGCCAGCAGGGCTTGTTCGACCATGGGCGAGGAGTAGTCTCCCGCTCCCCTGGCGCCGCGCTCCGGCACGCGCGCTCGGCGGCCGCAACTCGTTGAAATAGAGGCAGTTAGGCCGGTGTGCTCCGACCAGCGCCGAGCCCGTTCCGGGCGCGCGGGTGGCGGCACAATGAAGGGCCGACCGACGCTGCCCCAAAAGAGCCCGTTGCGGAGCCCAAATTTCGTTTCCCCGTACCTGTTTGTCCCGCCGACCGTGAGCTCACGCGGATGCGTCCGCCTCAGATCG
>SCVU01000250.1 GCA_004296785.1 Planctomycetota bacterium | reverse complement strand
CGCCGCCGCGCGCGCGAACGGCGCGGGCGCCGACTGCGCGTCGATCCAGCTCGCCGCGCGGCCGTCGACCGCGTACGCGCGCCCCGGTGCGAGCGCGCCGAGCTCGATGCACAACGCGCGCGGCGCGGCTTGTGCGTTCGCGGCGCCCGTCTTAGTTTGTCCGGCCCGCTGCGGCGCTTCCACGGGCGAATCGTAGCCGAGCCCCGACTCCGTAGTGTTCGCATCCCTGCCCCTCGGCCGCATCGCAGGAATCGCCGTGCGCGTCCACTGGACGCTGCTCGCGCTGCTCGCGTGGATGGCGTTCGCGTGGCGCGACGCGCCGGGACAGATGGCGACGCTGGTCGGCAGCCTGATCGTCGCGGTGTTCCTGCACGAGCTCGGCCACGCGCTCGTCGCGCAGCGCTTCGGCGTGCGCGTCGTCGACATCACGCTCGGCATCCTCGGCGGCAGCGCGAACCTCGTCGGCATGCCGGACAAGCCGCGCGTCGAAGGGTGGATCGCCGCGGCCGGACCGCTGGTCAATCTCGTGCTCGCCGGCCTCGCGCTCGCGTTCTACGTCGCCAGCGCGGTGTGGGCGCGCCAGAGCGGCGCACAGCTCTCGGGCCTCGAGCTCGACCTCATCGCGCAACCGCTGCAGGCGATGCAGGGACTGCAGCTCGCGTGGCAGCGCGACCTCGGCGCGATGGAGAGCGCGCGCGTGTTCGCGCTCGGCTTCTGGGGCGTGAACCTCTACCTCGGCCTGTTCAACCTCGTGCCGGCATTCCCGCTCGACGGTGGACGCATCCTGCGCGCGCTGCTCGCGATCAAGCAGGGCTGGCTCGCGGCGACCGAGACCGTCGTGCGCATCGGCCGCTGGCTCGTGCTGGTCGGACTGCTCTACCTGTTGGTGCGCAACTCGGAGCTGTGGTGCGTGTCGGTCGCGATGGCGGTGTTCCTGTGGTTCCAGGGCACGCGCGAGCTGCTCGTCGTGCGCCTGCGCTACGGCAAGCAGTCGCTGTTCTCATTCGGGCGCGGCTTCGCGTTCGGCGGCGCCGCGCCGGCGGACGCAGCCGAGACCGCGGAGGTGATCGACGTCGACGCGACGGTGCAGCCGGCGACGACGGTCGAACCCGCCGAGCCGCAGCGCGGGCGCGCGCAGCGGCCGAGCGCGTGGAGCGGCGACGCGAGCGACGGATCGGACTGGATCGGACGGCTGGAGCGCTACCGCGGACCGCTGCGCCGCGACGACGGCGGCGACGAGTCCGCGCAGTAGCCGCTCAGGCGCCGCGCCACAGCGTCAGCGCGATCTCGAAGACGATCAGCGCGACGATCGCGATCTCGAGCCACGCTCCGCGGCGCACCTGCCACAGGTCGACGACGGTCTCGGTCGCGCGCTGCACCGCTTCGAGCTTGTGCAGCATCGCCTCGTGCCGCTGCGCGAGCTCGAGGTTCGCGAACAGCGCGTCGTACAAGCTCGCCACGCGCGCGTCCTCCCAGGTCTCCGCCGGCCGGTCGACGAGGTAGAACCAGCGCGCGAGCTCCAGGCGATCCGCGGTGATGCGGCCGAGCTGGCGCACGAGCTTGCCCGAGCGGTGCGGCAGCCGGCCGCGCGCCGCGAGCTCGCGCGCGAGCGCGAGCGCCTCGTCGAGCAGCTTCGACGCGGCGTGCTCGTAGCGCTCGAGCGCCGCCGACTGCGCGAGCAGCAGCGCGACGGCGCCGACGAACTCGCCGGTCGCATCCGGGACCGACACCTGGTCCCAGCCGACGCGCGGCGACGACGCTTCGCGCGACGGATCGACGCTCAGGTAGTACGTCTCGACCGTGTCGAGCAGGCAGCGCACGCCGGTCGCCGCTTCGATCGCCGTCCGCAGCGCGGGGTCGAGGTCCTTGCGGCCCTCGTGCACGAACGCACCGAGTCCGAACAGGTGCAGTCGCTCGCCGCCTTCGAGCGCGAACACGGTCGCGTACGGATGGCGGCGCAGCTCCGTCCACTTCAGCGCCGCGCTCGCGCGCGCCAGATCGACGCGGCCCGCGAGCGCGACCGCGGTCAGCGGCGTGCCCTTGGCGGGGAGCGCGGCGGGAACTTGCGACATGCCGCCAAGGTAGCAAGCCGCGCGGCGCCGCCGCTTGGTACGCTCGCGCTCATGACGCGCGAGTTCGTCGCCAGCCGCTGGACGCGCGGCAACTTCCTGTTCCCCACGCGGATCCGCATCACCGATCAGGGCGTCGTGCGGCACAAGCGCTCGTGGTTCTCGAAGAGCGAGGAGAACGTGCACGCGCGCAACATCGCGAACGTCAACGTGCGCACCGGACTGATCTGGTCGGACATCCGCATCGAGACCTCGGGCGGATCCGATCCGCTCGACAGCCACGGTCACTCGAAGGGCGACGCGCGGGAGATCCAGCGCTTGATCCAGGCGCTGCAGGCGAGCGTCGGCGGTGCTGCGCCGCCGCTGGATTCCGGCGACACGCGCGCGTGTCCGTTCTGCGCCGAGACGATCAAGAAGGCCGCGAAGATCTGTCGCTACTGCTCGCGCGAACTCGCCTGAAACGCAGCGCATGCACGCGTTCGCGGCCTCGCGGCGCGGGGTCGCGAAGGTTCGGCGCGAATTGTCGTCGGTTCGACGGCGCGCTCCCCTAGAGTCAGGGTGGCACGACGCGCGGACATCCACCTCCGGAACACCGCGCGCACGACTCCCTGCTCGGCTCGGCGCGGACGTCGGCTCCCTCCCGGGCCAGCGGGACGGACTGATGGAATCCAATTCGAAGCGCCAACGCGAACGCAAGAAGCGTGAGAAGCGCGAGGACAAGTTCGCGCGCAAGCTCGAGCGCGCGCACCAGCGCCGCGAGCTGATCCTCAACCCGCCCGCCCCCGTCGTCGATTCCATTCCGCAGCCGAGCACCCCGCA
>SCVU01000249.1 GCA_004296785.1 Planctomycetota bacterium | reverse complement strand
AACACCACCGTGCGACCGACGCGCGCCGCGCGGCCCTTGCCCGCGGTTGAGATCGAGATGCGCAGACCATTCGCGCGCTCGAGCACCGTGCCCGCGCTCGGCATCGGCGGATCGGTGTCGGGTTCTGCTTCGGGCGCGGCGACCGCGCGCTCGTTCGCCGGCGGCGCGCCGGCGTCCTTGTTCGCGTCGTCGCCGCAGGCGCACAGGAGCGCGCACGCGAGCCACCAGGGGAGTCCACGCATGACGGCGACGAGATTAGCAATGCGCGAGCGCGGCGCCCACGCTCGATACGAAGTCGGAACCCCGGAGCAGCCTAGAACGTGCCGAACACGTGGTCCGCCTTCAGGCGGAACAGGCTGACGACGTAGCCGTCCCGGATCTCCTCGCCGACCGAGAACGTGCCGTAGATCGTCGCGGGCTCGACCGAGAAGAAGTCGCACTTCTTGTCTCCGGCCATCTCGACGTACACCCACTCGTTCATCTTCGGGAACATGCCGAAGCAGCAGCCGATCGCGTTGTGGATCAGTGAGAAGCTCTTCACGCCGGTCTTGTCGAAGTCGATCGGGCTCATGAAACCCTCGAGCGCGATCTTCTTGCCGTCGAGCGCCCAGATGTCCGCCGGGATGCGCTCCTTCGCGCTCTTCGCGACCGCGTCGGGATCCTGCTCGAGCTCCTTCGCGGTCGGCTGCGAGTAGGTCCACGTCGAGATGTCCTTGAACAGGACCGGCTTGTAGTCCTTCGCGATCTTGCCCTCGCCGCCGGTCTTCGCGGCGGCCTCGACGCCGGCCGCGTCGGACTCCGGCGGCGGCGCGAGCTCGCGCGGCGCGGCGACCGCGATCGGCGCATCGCCGCCGGGTCCGTCGAGGATCGGCAGCGCGGCGCCGGGCGCGGCGTTCGGCGCCGCAGCGTCGTTCGAGCTCGCCGCGCCATCCGGAGCCGCGAGCAGCGCGGTCGCCGAAACGATCGGCGCTTCGACGCGCGGTGCGAGCGGTTCGCCGCGCAGCTCGGCGGCGTTCGCCGCGATCGGCGCGGCGGGCTCGTCGCCGCAGGCGGCGAGCAGCGTGATGCACGCGAGCGCATGGAGCGGCGCGAGGCGGGCGAGCGGCGGCGTACGGGCGGGCATGTTCGATCTAAGGATAGCGGATCGCGACGTTCGCGAAGCGGACGCCGCGGACTTCGATCGCGCTGAGCTGCGCGGTCCACGCGGCGGGCGTGTCGGCGAGCACGCCTTCGAAGCGCGAGCTGTCGCCGACGGTCTCGCCGCTCAGATCGCTGCCGAGCGCGTGCAGCGCGATCGGCGGCGCGCCGTCGCGCACGAGCACGAGCTCGGGCGCCTGGATGCGGACGTGCGCCTCGGCGTGCGCGTCGAGCACGTGCACGCGCAGCTTGCCGCTCGAGCGGTCGTACAGCAGTTCGAGGTTCGCCACGTGATCGCCGAGCTCGATCAACTTGCCGCCGTTCGGCGCGACGTGCACGTGGCCGCCGCTCGAAGGAGCGGGGGCGGGAGCTTCGCCGCCGCACGAAGCGATGGCGAGCAGCGCGAGGACTTGGGCGGCGAGCGAAGGCAGGCGCGACATCGCCGCTAGGATAGGCGCGATGCTCGCCCTTTTCCTCGCGGCGCTCGGCGGCACGACACAAGACTCACCCGGCGCTGCGCCGCAGTTCCCCGCGACGCTCGTCCCGCGCGAGTGGCTCGCGATCGAGGCGCTCGACGCGCGCGGGCGGCGGCCGTTCCGGCCGGACGCGGTGTTCGCGAAGCACCTGCTGGCGCGCGACGCGGCGCCGCCGAGCGAGGGCGATGCGCTGACGGGCGAGTTCGGCAAGGAGCAGCGCTGGCGCAAGGTCGAGGCGGATGCGAAGGGGGCGATCCCCGGCAACTTCGGCTACGCGTACACGGCGATCGACTCGCCGGAGACCGTCGTGGTGATGGCGAAGTTGTCGGGCGCGGTCGCGCTGTACGTCAACGGCACGGGGTTCACCGGCGATGCGTACGGCTACGGATTCGGCGGCGTGCCGATCGTGCTCAGCAAGGGAGTCAATCACGTCTACGTCAGCGGCGCGCGCGGCACGGCGAGCCTCGTGCTCGAGCGACCGGCGAGCACGGGCGTGCTCGCGACGTGGGACTTCACGCTGCCGCACGTGCCGCGCGAGTTGGGGGTGGAGCGCGCGTCGGCGCTCGTGTTCAACGCATCGGATCGCGCGGCCGAGTACACGCTGCACTACGCGACAGCAGGCGAGATCAGCGGCATCGAGTTCAGGCACACTGGAACGATCCCTGCGCTCGGTCTGGCGATGGTCGAGCACGATCTCGGTGCCGCAGGCGCAGTCGCGGCGGACGCGAAGGACGTCGCGCTCCACTACGAGTTGCGCAACGCCGCCGGCGTCGTCACGCGAGCCACGCTGACGGCGCCGCTGCTCGTTCCCGACGGACCGAAACTCGTGTCGTACCGCTCGCGCGTCGACGGCTCCGTGCAGACCGCCGCCGTGCGCGGCAGCGGTCGGCCGGTGTTGACGCTGCACGGTGCGAGCGTTGATGCGTGGGGGCAGCTGATGAGCTACAGCGACCACGCGGGCTTCCAGATCATCGCTCCGCGCAATCGCCGTCCGTACGGATTCGACTGGCAGGACTGGGGCCGCATCGATGCGTACGAAGCGCTCGACGCGGCGCGTGCGACGCTCGAGTTCGAGACGGAGGCCGAGCGCAAGGCGCCGATCGAGCACCATCCGGCGCGAGTCGTGCACCCTCCCGACGAGCGCGTGTTCGTGACGGGGCACTCGATGGGTGGCCACGGCACGTGGCACTTCGCCGCGAACGACCCCGATCGCGTGCTCGCGATCGCACCGAGCGCGGGCTGGTGCAGCTTCGACACGTACGGCAGTCGACCGCAGGGCGAACTGCGCGAGCTGTGGCGAGCCGCGGACGGCGCGTCGCGGACCGAGGATCTCGTCGCGAATCTCCTCGGCATCCCGACCTACGTGC
>SCVU01000248.1 GCA_004296785.1 Planctomycetota bacterium | reverse complement strand
CGATCCCGAGGTCGAGTGACTCGACGTCGAGCTTGCGCTCGGCGCTCGTCTGCTGGCCCGCGACCTGCGCGGTCGGTTGCGGCTTGGCCGGGGCGGCCTCGTGCTCGTGTTGCTTCTTCTCGGTCATGGTGGTGATTCTCCAGCGGGAGCGTTCAGTGGACCAGCACCGCGTCGGCCGGGCGCGCGGATGGGGACGGTGCGCCTTCGGCGCGCGACGGGACGAGCAGTCCGGCGCGGTGCAGGCGCGCCGCGAACTCCGCGACGCGCGCGCGGCCGGTCTCGGTCGACACGCGCTGCTGCAGCGCGCCGAGTGAGCCGGCGCGCGCGAGCTCGCCGAGCAGCGCGGCTGCGTCGGGCGCGAGCTCGACGTGCTCGAACAGCCCCGGCGCCCACGCGAGGAGCTTGCGCACCTGTGGCAGCGCGCCGAGCTCGCGCTCGGCCTGCTCGCGCGCGCCGTCGACGTAGCGACCGGTCAGGAAGTCCGGCCGGATCGCGCGCGCCGCGCTCGTGCCCAGGCGCCGCACGGCCTCGGCCCACGAGTGCGCGAGCTCGACCGTGACGAGCCCGTCGCGCACGCGCAAGTCGTCGCGCGCGCCCAGCGCGAGCTTGGCGCGCGTGCGCTGCGCGCACGCGGCCGCGAACTGATCGGGCGTCGTGCCGCGCGCGAGGTGCAGGAAGTAGTGGCTCTTCTGCATGAAGAAGTGGATGTGGTCGCCGGAGAACAGCGGGAACTCGCGCCGCAGCGCCGCCATGATCTCCTCGAACATCGCGGCGGCCTCGCCCTGCGTCATCCCGCTCGCGGCCGTGTAGTCGTGGTACAGCGACAGGTCGCCGTCGGCCGGCAGCACCTGGATGCCGAACGCCTCGGGCCGGTGGTAGGTCTCGGCGATCTCGTCGATGTGGAAGGTCTGCAGCGAGACCTCGCGCACCGCGTGCTTGTTCGCGAGCAGCACGTCGAGTGTCGCGCGCGCCTCCTCGCGCGTCTCGGTCGGGAAGCCGACCATCGCGTAGAACGTCACGCTGATGCCGGCCTGTGCGCAGTTGTCGGCGACCTCGAGCGTCGCGCGCAGGCTCTGGCCCTTCTGCATCAGCTTCAAGAGCCGCGGCGTCGCGGTCTCGAAGCCGAACAGCAGCTTGCGACAGCCGGACGCGTACAGCTTGCGCGCGCCCTCGAGCGTGTACGAGCGCGGCTCGACGCGCGCATCGGCCCACCACGTGATGCCGGCGTCGCGCGCGATCAGCTCGTCGGGCAGATCGGACAGCATGCCGGGCGGCATGCAGTCGGTGATGAAGTTCACGTGGTGCGTGCCGTGCTTGTGCGTGAGCTCGACGACCTGTTCGGCGATCGTCGCCGCGCGCCGCGTGCGGTACCCCGGACCGATCACGGTCGGCAGCGTGCAGAACGTGCACTCGCCGTAGTAGCAGCCGCGGTTGACGTCGTACGGGATCACGAGCTCTGGCGAGAAGTACTTGTCGAGCGGCAGGCCGTCGAAGTCCGGCACGGGCGCGCCGTCGAGGCGGATCGGATGGCCCGGTGGATTCGCGACCGCGCACGGCGTGCCCCCGGTGCGCTCGAACCAGGTCAGCGAGCCGATCGTGCCGAGCGCTTCGCCCGCGTCGAGCGCGCGCGCCAACGCGAGCATCGGCGCCTCGCCCTCGTGGAACACGATGCTGTCGAGCACGCCCGCGAACGCCGGCGCGCCGCTCGCGTCGCGCGCGTTCATCAGCTTCGCGCCGATGTACGCGAGGAAGCCGCCGCCGGCGGTGACGTGGCAGTCGGGCAGTGCGCGCTTGACGAGCCGCGCGAGCGCGAGGCCCGGCACGAGCTGCGAGCCGTAGATGATCGACAGGCCGAGCAGCTTCGGCCGCTGCGCGACGAGGCGCGGCAACAGATCCTCGATGTAGTAGTCCCAGAACGGCAGCGCGCGCTCGTCGGCCAGCGCGTCGAGCACCGCCTCCGAGCGATCGATGCCGCGCGCGGTCGTGAAGTTGTGCGGCGTGAGCTGGCTCGGGAAGTGCGCGGCCGACACGAGGCGCAGCGATTGGTACAGCGTGCGCACCGCGGGCAGGTACTGCTCGACGTCCCAGAAGCGCGCGCCGCGCAGCACCTGCTTCGCGTCGTCGACGCTCGCGACGAGCCCGTCGGCCGAGACCGCGCTCTCGGCGGCCGCGCGGAAGCCCTCGAGCTCGGCGAACGGCAGCTCACCGCGCCCGGCGTAGCGCGACAGCGGCAGGCGCTCGCGCACGCGGTCGCGCGCGCGCTCGAGGCCGCGGCGCGACAAGAGCGCGTCGTACGCCTCGATGTTCGCGTCGTACAAGTGCGTGCGCGCGAAGCCGTGCGTGCGCAGCCACGCCTGGATGCACGGCAGCGCGAGGTATGGCTGCGTGAAGTGGCCCTGGGGCGGGAAGACGAGCGCGATCTCGAAGTCGGCGGCACTCATGGGTTCGTGGCGGGCGTGGGGGACAGCAGACCGGCGCGCTCGAGCGCGACGCGAGCGCCGTGGGGGAGCGGGGACCGTGCGCGCAGCGCGCGCGCGAGGTCGTCGGAGAGCCGGAGCGTGCGCGGCCCGCGGCGGCCGCGCGCGACCGCGTACGTGCGCGCGGGCGAAGTGCGAGCGGCAAACGGATCGGCGCGCGGATCGGCGAGCGCGCGGCGCAGCGCGACGAGGTCGCAGCCGAGCTCGAGCAGCTGCGGCGTCGCGCCCGCGCGCAACAGCGCGGTCTCCCACGCGAGCACGTCGTCGACCAGCGGATCGAGCAGCCCGCGCGCGAGCGCCTCGAAGCTGCGCCCGCTCGCCTGCCAGCGATCGAACAGCGCGCCCACGCCGAGCCGCAGGCGCCGCGCGACGAGCGCGAACGTGCGCGGCAGCCGCTGCACCAGCGGGCCGAGCTCGTCGCGCATCCGCGCCAGGCGCCGCAGCGCGCGCTCCTCGTGCTCGTCGCGCGCGAGCAGCCGGAACGTGCCGAACAAGTCCGGATGCGCGTCGACGAGCGCGCGCTCGGGCGCCGTCGTGCCCGCGCCCAGTGCCATGTCCGGCGCGATGCCGTCGACGAGCCGCGCGCGCTCGCGCGCGTCGTCGCCGAGCCGACAGCCCTGCTGCGGATTCGGCAGGTGCAGCGACAGGTTGACGCCCGCGAGCAGCGACGCGTCGAGCGCGAGCGCGAGCGTGCGCTCGAGCGCGGCCTCGTCCTCGCCCGGCAGGCCGAGCAGCAGCGACAGGATCGGCGTGATGCCCGCGCGATCGAGCCGCGCGACCAGCGCGAGCACGTCGCACGCGGGATCGAGGTGCTTGCCGTGCGCGTTGCGCAGCGCCGGATCGCCGCTCTCGACGCCGACGAGCACGCGGTAGCAGCCGGCGCGGCCGAGCGCCGCGACCAGCTCCTCGTCGAGCGCGTCGGCGCGCGCGCGGATCTCGAACGGACGCCCGCCGCGCCGCTCGAGCTCCGCACACAGCGCGAGCGCGTGCTCGCGATCCGTGCCGAACAGGTCGTGCGCGAGGTACGCGGCCCGCGCTCCGGGCAGGGCGAGCAGCTCATCGATCTCGTCAGCCAGCCGCGCGGCGTCGAGCGGCCGCGTGCGGCGGCCCCAGTAGCGGCCGATCGAGCAGAACGAACAGTCGTACGCGCAGCCGCGGCCCGAGTCGAGCGCGACGAGGCCGTCCGCCGCGCCGATCGCGCGCTTGTACGCATCGATCGGCGGCACGAGGTGCCACGCATGCGGCGGCCAGTCGCGCGGCGGAAGCTGCGCGCGCTCGGGCTCGCGCGCGATCGCGCCGTCGGCGCGGCGCCACGTCAGCCCGGCGCAACCGTCCCACGCGCGCCCGTCCTCGATGCGCGCGAGCCAGTCGACGAGCGTCGCCTCGCCTTCTCCGCGCACGATCGCGTCGACCGAGTGAAAGCGGCGCAGCACCTCGGCGTCGATGCTGCCGCAACCCGGCCCTCCGAGGGCGATGCGCGCGCTCGCGTCGCGCGCGCGCAGCGCGTCCGCGATCAGGACGGCCGACGGGAGCGTCGCGCCCATCGTCGAGATCCCGTACACGCGCTGCGGTCCGCGCGCCGCGAGCAGCTCGGCCGCCTGCGCGGCGAACGCGTCATCGAGCGAAAGCGCACCGCGGCTGACCTCGAGCGGCAGATCGACGAGCGTCGCCGCGTGTCCCGCGCGCTCGAGCGCACCGCCGAGGCGCAACAGCCCCGGCGGCGGCATCGAGTAGCCGAACGTGTCGGC
>SCVU01000247.1 GCA_004296785.1 Planctomycetota bacterium | reverse complement strand
CGCGCTGCTGATGGAAGCGAGGCGGGCTCAATTCATCCAAGTCGGCGGAATCGAGGCGGGCTCCGTACATCCGAGGCGGGCTCGGTACCCCCGCGTCACGGGGCCAACAACGCCCGCGCTCGCGTGCGCAGCGCGTCGAGCGCGGCGTCGTTCCACGGCACCGCGTCGAAGCACGCCAGCGCTTCCTTCGCGCGCGCCTCGCGCGCACCCGGCGCCTCGCGCTCGGCCTGGAACAGCAGCGACTGGCCGAGCCATACGCGCAGCTCTGCGTCCGCCGGATCAAAGGCCAGCGCCTCGCGGAAGCGCCGCTCGGCGGCGTCGTAGCGCCGCAGATCGAGCTGGATCAGCCCCGCGAGCCGCTGCGCGCGGAACCGCTCGCGCGCGCTGACCGTCGCCGGCTCGAGCACGAGCTTGAGTCGATCGAGCGCCGCCTGGTACGCGACGAGTGCCGCGGCCGACCGCTGCGGATCCGAGCGCGCGCCCGACGCGTCGAGCTGCTCCTTCCCCGCGTGCCAGTCGAGTTCGGCGAGCAGGATCAGCACGCGACTCGAGTTCGGCCGCGCGGCGTCGAGCGACTCGGCGAGCACGCGCGCCTCCGCGCGCCGCGCAGGAGCGGCGACCCAGTAGCTCGCCTGGTTGTAGTCGCGCTCGAGCAGATCGTCCTCGCGCTCGCGCGCCGGCAGCGCGTGCAGCCACGCGAAGCTCGCCGCGACGGCCGCGCAGGCGAGCGTCGACCACGGCCGCCGCGCGAGCGCGACCAGCGACACGCACGCGAATCCCGCGAACGGCGCGAGCAGCGGCACGAGCCCGAGGCGGATGCGGTCGCTGGTCACGGTCAGCACGACCGTCGCGAGGTACGCGAGCGCACCGATCCCGAGCACGCCGGCCGTGCGCGCGTCGAACGGCGGCGGCTCGCCCGCGTCGCGCGCGCGCAGCCGCCACGCGCACGCGAGCGCGCCGAGCAAGCCGAGCCAGCCCAGCAGCGCGAAACCCGGCAGCGGCGCGCGCAACAGCGGCACGTAGCGCGCGTCCCACGCCAGGCAGTGGTTGTCCGGCACCTCGTACGGCCCCAGCGTGAGCCGCAGCTTGTTCCAGAAGATCCGCGCGTGCAGCTTCGGATCGGCGCGCACGGACGCCCACGCCTCGCCGAGCCAGTAGCTCGACACCTCGGTCGGCGCGAGCGCGCGTCCGACGCGTCGCTCGGCCTCGTGCTTCCAGTCGGCCGCCTCGTGCTCGGGGATCCCGCGCACCCACGGGAACTCGGTCGCGAGGCCGTAGCGGTTGAGCGCGTTGTTGCCGCCGTACACGTTGGTGCCCGCGCCGCTCGTCGTCAGCGCGAACACGCGCCCGACGTGCCAGTTGCGCGCGGCGACGGGCAGCAGCACGAGCGCGACGCCGGCGGCGACGAGCGCGGCGCGCGCTGCGCCGCGCCTGCGCTCGCTCCAGTGCGCGGCGAGCGGCCAGGCGACGACGAGCGGCACGAGCAGCAGCAGGTTGCCGCGCAGCAGCGCGCCGAGCCCCGCGAGCGCGCCGACGCCGAGCCAGCGCGCGGCGCCCGCGCCGCGCTGCGCGCACAGGCCGAGCCACGCG
>SCVU01000246.1 GCA_004296785.1 Planctomycetota bacterium | reverse complement strand
CGTCGTCGTGTCCTGCAGCACGAGATAGCCGATGCCGGTGCGGAACGAGTAGCGGCCCGTGAGGATCGTCGCGCGCGTCGTCGAGCTCGTCGCGTTCGCCCAGCAGTTGCGAAAGCGCACGCCGCCGGCGGCGAGTGCGTCGATGTTCGGCGTCATGGGCACCTGGCTGCCCTCGCCGTACGCGCCGATCTTGTCGACGCCGACGTCGTCGCCGAGCAGCATCAGGACGTTGCCCTGGGCCGCGCTCGCGCTGGCGAGCAGCGCGGCAATGGTGGCGGCGACGAACGCGCGGGAAAGTTGCATGGGCCGGTGTCTCCGAACGGCCGCGGGACGCGCGTGCGCGCGTGACCCGGGTCAGGGGGGGATCAGGGAGTGTGGGAACGCATCGAGTGCAGGAGTTCGGACACGCGAGTGCCCGATCAGGGGTTCGCGACGAGCATGCCGAGGCTCGCCGCGAGTTTGCGGTACTGGCGCTGCTCCGCCGCGCTGAGCGCGCCGCCCGCGAGCAGGTCGTTCTGCTCGAGCGGGTCGCTGCCGAGGTCGTAGAACTCGTCGGTCGCGGTGTCGATGCTGCGGATCAGCTTGTAGCGCGCGTTGCGCAGCGCCTGCTTCCAGCCCCACGCGACCGTGCCGTTGAACTTGAAGCCCTCGGAGTACACGTACGCGCGCTGCGCGCCCGCGGCCGGCGAGCTGAGGTACGGCAGCAGGCTGACCGAGTCGACGCCGCTCGGTTGCGTCGCCGTGCCCGGCGCGAGCACGTTGGCGATCGTCGCGTACAGGTCGATCACGTGCGCGACGTGCGGCACGACGCGGTTGGGCTGCACGACGGGGCCGCCCGCGACGATCAGCGGCACGCGGATCCCGGGCTCGTACAGCGTCAGCTTCGCCTTGCTCGGATCGAGCGGCGGTTGCACGCCCTCGGGTGGCGTGCCGTTGTCGCCGCAGAAGATCACGAGCGTCTGTTGCAGGGTCGCCGGCGCGAGCGTCGTCAGCAGACGGCCGAGCTCGGTGTCCAGCGCCTGCACCGTCGCGTCGTAGAACGGCAACGCGTCGCCGTGCGGCGTCGGCGCCGGCAGTTGCTGCGTGTGCAGGTGCGGGGGCGGCGCCATGAACGGCGCGTGCGCGGCCGACAGCGAGAGCTGGCAGAACCAGCCGGGCGACTGCTGGCCGATCCACGCGAGCGCCTCGTCGACCTGATCGGTCGTGATGTAGTTCGTCGCGCTCGACGCGACGCCGTTCTCGACCTTCGACCAGTCGACGTACGACTCGGCGTCGAGGTTGCCGAGGATGCCGGAGAAGTGGTCGAAGCCGGCCTGGTTCGGCGCGAGCAGTTCGCCGACGCCGGCGGTGCCGTTGTGCCACTTGCCGATCAGCGCGGTCGGGCCCGTGAACGTCGCGCTCGTCGCGAGCAACTCGGGCAGCGTCGTCTCGCTGAGCTTGAGCGCCGGGCAGTCCGCTCCCTGCACGTAGCCGACGCCGGTGCGAAAGCCGTAGCGACCCGTGAGCATCGCCGCGCGCGTCGCCGAGCACGCGGGATTCGCCCACGCGTTCTCGAAGCGCACGCCGTGCAGCGCGAGCGTGTCGAGCGTCGGCGTCGGCGGCGCGGTCGGGAAGCCGTAGCAGCGAATCTTGTCGATGCCGACGTCGTCGGCGACGATCAACAGCACGTTCGTCGTCGCCGGCGCCGCGAGCTCCGTCGCCGCCGCGGTGGGGGGGGCGCCGAGCACCAGGAGCGCGAGCAGGGCAGTGCTGCGCCGTCCCAAAGTTGCGAACACGAGCACTGGTGCAGTCATCCCCAGGTAAAGATTACCCCAAGCGCCGTGGGCGGCAAGCACGGGGGCCGTGACCTAGACTGGCCGCCATGGTCGACATCCACGTCCGCTACACGGGCGGCCTGCGCTGCGAGGCCGTGCACGGCCCTTCCGGCGCCCGCCTCACGACCGACGCCCCGCTCGACAACCACGGCCGCGGCGAGTCTTTTTCACCGAGCGACCTCGTCGCCACCGCGCTCGGCGCCTGCATGCTGACGATCATGGGGATCGTGGCCGAGCGGCACGGCTGGGACATGCAGGGCGCGAGCGCCCGCGTGAAGAAGGAGATGGTCGCGAGCCCGGTGCGCCGCATCGGCCGGCTCGTCGTCGTCATCGCGGTCCCCGGCGTGACCGAACCCGCGGCGCAGGAGGCGCTGCGCAAGGCCGCGCTCGCCTGTCCGGTGCACCAGAGCCTGCGCGCGGAGATCGAGCTGCCGATCGAGTTCGAGTTCGGGCAGCCGGTGCGCTCGTAGCGCGGCCGGTTTGCATTGGCGCGGCGCGCGCGCGACACTCTCGGCGTTCTTCGTCCGAGCGGACGAGGCGCCCGCGCAGGGGAACCCGGTGAGATTCCGGGACTGGCCCGCAACCGTGTGAGCGACCGCGAACGGCGGCGCTCGAGTCGGATCGCCTGCGCGCACGCGACCTCGCTCGCAGTTCTCGACCGCCCCTCCGGCGGAGCCCTCGCAGGCAGGGCTCGTCATGCACCGATCCAGTCCGCATCCATTCGCTCGAATCCCGGCCGTCGTCGCGCTCGCCCTCGGCGCGGCCTGCGCTGACTCCGCGCCGCGCGCGCCGGCGGCCGCGTACGCGCCCGGCAGTTTTCCGCGCACGATCGAGCTGCCGCGCGGCGGCGCGCTGCGCATCGAGCGCGCGCCGCAGCGCATCGTGCCGGCCAATGCCGGTGCGTTCGATCTGCTGACGGAGTTGGTCGGCCCCGAGCGCGTCGCCGCGTGGCCGCGCCAGATCCTCGCGTACTCGGTGCTCGCCGAGGCGCCGCCCGAGAAGCTCGCGCCGTGGGATGCGCTGCCGCGCTACGAGCGCTACCTCGCCGAGCCGCTGCTCGCCGCCGACACCGACCTGGTCGTCAGCGATCCGTGGGGCGCGCTCGAGACGACCGCGCGGCTGCGCGAGGCGGGCATCGCGGTGCTCGAGCTGCCGGACGTCGCGACGATCGCCGACGTCGTGACTTCGCTGCGCGCGCTCGCCGCCGCGCTGGGCCGCGAGGAGCGCGCGGAGGAAGTGATCGCCGGCTGGCGCGCGCGCGAGCAGGCGCTGCGCGCGCGCAACGCCGGGCGCGGCGCGACCGCGGTCGCGTACTCGTACTACGGCAGCCAGGGCGCGTGCTCCGGCGCCGGCACCACGCTCGAGGAGGTGCTCGCGCTGAGCGGGTTGAAGAACGCGGCCGGCCACCTGCAGGGGCACGCGCCGATGTCGTTCGAGCAACTGCTCGCGCTCGACCCGCACTGGATCCTCGTCGCGCGCCTCGGCGAGGGCGAGGGCGCGGGCGGCACGGGCGCGCTGCTGCGCAGCGATCCGGTGCTCGCGCGCCTGCGCGCGGTCCGCGCGCAGCACGTGCTCGAACTGTCGCCGCGCCTGTTCGCGTCGACGTCGCAACAGATGCTCGAAGCGGCCGAGAGCTTGAGCGAACGCCTCGAGGCCGCGCGGGCGGGCGAGCGCGAATGAGCCCGCCGCGCGCGCGCTCGAACGCGCTGTGGCTGGGCGGCGCGCTCGCGCTCGCGCTGCTCGTGCTGCTGCCGAGCGCGCTGGTCGTCGGCGCGAGCACCGAGCTGTCGCTGCGCGACGCGGCGCGCGCGCTCGGCGCGTGGGTCGGCGCGCCGTTTGGACTCGGCGAGCCGCTGCCCGGTCACCTGCAGACGATCGCGGAGCTGCGGCTGTGGCGCGCGCTCGTCGCGTCGGGCGTCGGTGCCTGCCTGTCGCTGTCGGGCGCGCTGCTGCAGGGCGTGTTCCGCAACGCGCTCGCGTCGCCGTCGGTGATCGGCGTCAGCGCCGGCGCGAGCCTCGGCGCCGCGCTCTCGATCGCGCTGCTCGGCGGCATGCTGCCGACCTGGCTCGCGTCGGGGCTGTGGAGCCCGTCGCCGTGGATCGTCGTCTCCGGCGCGTTCGTCGGAGCGGTGCTCGTGTGCGCGCTCGTGATGCGCCTGTCGACGGTCGGCGGTCGCCTGTCGGTGCCGACGCTGCTGCTGGTCGGCATCGCGGTGAACACGTGCATCGCCGGCGCGCTGGCGGCGCTGCAGTCGCTGACGCTGTACAACTTCGAGGTCGCGCGCGCGATCCTCGCGTGGACGTTCGGCACGCTCGACGACCGCTCGGCCGCGCACGCGCTGCTCGCGTGGCTCGCGCTCGGCGCGGCGCTCTTGTCGACGCCGTGGGTCGCGCGCGAGCTCGATCTGCTCGCCGGCGGCGAAGAGGACGCGCAGGCGCTCGGCGTCGACCTCGCGCGCACGAAGTTCCTCGCGCTCGGCGCCGCCGCGCTCGCGGCCGCGGTCGCGACGGCGGTGGCCGGTCAGATCTCGTTCGTCGGACTGGTCGTGCCGCACCTGCTGCGCAGCGTCGTCGGTCACGCGCACGCGCGCGTGCTGCCGCTGTCGGCG
>SCVU01000245.1 GCA_004296785.1 Planctomycetota bacterium | reverse complement strand
CCGCCGGACAGCACGAAGTCTCCGATCGAAATTTCATCCCACTTCAGCTCGGCCCGGATCCGCTCGTCGAAGCCTTCGTAGCGGCCGCAGAAGAGCAGGATGCGCTCTTCCTGAGCCAGCTCGCGCGCCTTCGCCTGAGCGAAGGGCACGCCCTCCGGGCACAGCAGGACCTTGCGGAAGGGGCCGTGGGCCCGCTCCAACCACTCGATGCACTCGAGGATCGGTTCGGGCTTCAGCACCATCCCAGGTCCGCCGCCGAAGGGTCGATCGTCGACCGTGCGGTGTCGGTCCCGAGTGAAGTCCCTGAAGTCGACAGGCAGGTAACGCGTCCGGCCCTTCTCCCGCGCGACGCGAAGGATGCTCGAGCCCAGGTAGGGTTCGATCGCTTCGGGGAAGAGGGTCAGGATCGCGAAGAGCACCGCTCGTCGCCTCCAGAGAACAAGGGCGGAGCAGCGTACGTTCGGAGTCGTGTCGGGTCAAGGACTTAGGAGCGCGGGGCGGGTCCGCGCCGGCGCCGGCGGCCGTGTGCCTAATCACTGGATTGGCAGGACTTTAGGGCTAGCATGGGCGCATGTTCAGCGGACTCGTGGAGGCCTGCTCGGAGTGCGTGCGTTGCGCGAGCGCCGGGGGCGGCGCGCGCCTCGCGATCGCGCGCCCGGCGGGTTGGGAGCCGGTGCTCGGCGAGAGCATCGCGGTCAACGGCGCGTGCCTGTCGGTCGCAGCGTTCGACGCGCGCGTGCTCGAGTTCGACCTGACGGCCGAGACGCTCGCGCGCACGGCGTTCGGCGCGGTTCGAGCGGGCGCGCGACTCAATCTCGAGCGCTCGCTGCGCCTGTCCGATCGGCTCGGCGGCCATCTGGTCACCGGTCACGTCGACGCGGTCGGCCGCATCGACGCGATCCGCGGCGACGTGCGCGCCGGATGGACGTTCACGTTCGAGGTGCCGGCCGGGTTCGAGCGCTACCTCGTCGACAAGGGCTGCATCAGCGTGCACGGCATCAGCCTGACGGTCGTGAGCCCGCGCGCGCAGCGCTTCGACGTCGCCGTGATTCCGCTGACGTTTGAGCACACGCATCTCGGCTCCGCGCGCGTCGGCGACGCGGTGCACCTGGAAGCGGACCTGCTCGCGAAGTACGTCGAGCGGTTGCTCGGCTCCGCCGCGCAAGCCGCGCGCTAGGATGCGCGGATCATGCTGAAAATCGGCCAGCCCGCGCCCGCGTTCGCGCTCCCGTCGACCTCCGGCAAGACCGTCTCGCTCGCGAGCCTCAAGGGCCAGCGCGTCGTGCTGTACTTCTACCCGCGCGACGACACGCCGGGTTGCACGCGCGAGGCGTGCGCGTTCCGCGACGATCAGGCGAAGCTGAAGAACGCCGGCGCGGTCGTGCTCGGCGTCTCCGCCGACTCGCTCGCGTCGCACGACAAGTTCCGCGCGAAGTACGCGCTGCCGTTCGAGCTCCTGAGCGACGCCGACAAGAGCGTCGCGAAGGCGTACGGCGCGTACGGCGAGAAGACGCTGTACGGCAAGAAGGTGCTCGGCACGATCCGCTCGACGTTTGTGATCGGCGCGGACGGGAAGCTCGAGGCCGTGTTCTCGCCGGTCAAGGTCGACGGGCACTCGGAGAAGGTGCTCGCGGCACTGGCGGGCGAAGCGAAGCAACCTGCGGCGAAGGCGAAGAAGGCCGTCGGGAACGCCGTCGAGAAGGCCGTCAAGGCGACGCTGCGCGTGGCGGTCGAGAAGGCCGTCAAGAAGCCCGCTGCGAAGCGGAAGTAGCGCGGCTCCAGCGCGCGCCGATCCACCACAGCGGTGCCGCCGCGACGAGCGCGATCGCGAACGCGAGCCACGCGCGTTCGATCGCGAGCACGCCGCTGCCGACGAGCGCGTAGAACACGCTGATCGGCACCGCGCCGAGCGCCGCGCACGCGAGCACGCGCGCGAACGGCAGTCCGCTCGCGCCCGCTGCGAGCGCGACCGCTTCGGCGAGGATCGGCACCGGTCGACTCGCGGCGATCGCGATCCAGCCGTGCCGCTCGAGCCACGCGCGTGCGCGCGCCGCGTCGCGCTCGCCGAGCAGGCGGACGTACCACGCGCCGCCGCGGCGGCCGATCCACCACGCGAGCGCGGCGGCGCCGAGCGCGCCCGCGCTCGACCAGAGCGCACCGAGCCA